>NZ_BAABJZ010000086.1:0-46387 GCF_039543565.1 Ferrimonas pelagia
CATCATTGGGCTCGGCTTCCTTGTCGGCCTGGTTGGTTTGGCGATTGATCAGATCGCACTTTGGAAGCCGAGTTCCCTCCAAATCTGAGAACTCAGTGATCTACATTTCGGAACAGTTATTTAGGCAGACAGAGTCTTGCCATAGGCGTGATGCAGCAAGACGTTGTCCATGGGCCGGCTGATCTCAATGTCGAGCGGATCCCCCCTCCCGCACCACCGAATACCAATTCGTCCGCAACGCACCTGAATGACCACCGTCTGCCAGAAACAGCACATTCCCCTCGGCGAAATTCAGCTGACGCTGTTCCATGTCGACGCGCCGACTGGCCGAATAACCTGCGACCCATTGCATCTCGTGCGGGTTACTCAAGCTAAATGGGTGGGGCTCGGAGGCGGGTAGAAGATAATCGCATTGCTCGGTTGTGCGAAAATGCTCGCTTTGGATCAACCTGTGTCCCTGGACTAAGGCGTGATCCACGCTCAGGTAGCGACTGGACGACGCTCCCCGTTCTGGATCCGTGCCTTTGACCGTGAAATAGCCCCCTTCAGGGACTTCCTCCATCAGCAACTGCCCGCTGTCATCGAGGATGCGGTGCACCACGATCTTTCCTTGTGCATCGTGCAACCAAACCTGTGGCTCCATTGCGATGCACAATCGATGGTCGACGAAAGACACCATATCGATCTCGGTAGCCGGTGCATGCTCGGTGCCGCCCCCCCCACCAAGCGCAGGCACACAGGCACTAACAACACGCTCGTTTTCGGGGACATAAAACACGCATCGAGGCGGCAAAGCCGGGCGTTTTACGACCAAACCGAACCACAGACTATCGAGGCGATGCGCTCTTTTCTGGGTTCATTGATCCCGCTCAAGCGACAAAAAATGGCCCTCCAACAGGAGGGCCATGGGACACGATGTACATCATTGAGCGCGAATACGACGCGCTAATGCAAGGCTCAGGTTTCCTTGTACTTCAAGGTCCCTTCCGCTTTGATATCGTCGTACCAGACATTGTGGTGTTGCTTGGCCCAGTTCTCATCGCAGTAGCCGGAAGTCATGCAGGGGAAACCGCCTTCCGACAACACCGTCGCCATAAAGATATGCACCACCGTAAAGCCCGTCAGCACGATAGCAGAAGCGCCATGCACCACGATCGCCATCAGACTGGTGGTTCGACTCGGACTGAACCAGTCAGGAAACAACATAATGGCACCGGAGCCGATCACCGCTAAGCCAAAGATAGTGAAACTCCAGAACCACAACTTCTCACCGGCATTGGAAAATCCCGCATCTGGGTGCTTGCCCTTAAACGGGCCAAAGTTGAGGTAACCCCCCACCACCATAAACCACTTCAGATCGTAGCCAGCCGGAATGTTGTGCTTCATCCAACGCACCATCGCCAGCACCGCACCAATGGCAAAGGGGATCGCCATATAATCGTGGACTGGCTTGGCGATGGCGGCCAGGGCGCCAACCCCATCCGGCCCTAACACCGAGCCAAACACGAAGCGTCCCGCCAACAGTGATAAGCCAGTGACGATCAACAACAGGCAAGGGATCGCCATCAGCCAATGGACAAAGATATCGAACTTACTCCAGCGCAAGACCTCCACACCGGAAAAGCCCTTCTCCAGCTTGGCCGCACCATTGACCAGAACAAACAGGGCAAACACCAAGATCATGCCAAATAACGCCAGAGCCAGCGCTGGTGCGATCCAGCTGGGTCTGGCCGAGATCAGCCGCGGATCGTAGCTATTGATCAGGCTGCGGTGGAACTCCCCCTGCGCCTGAGTCCGCCCCTGCTCACCGTTCTTCACCGCCAACCAGGTCGGATCCAACTCGAACGGTCGCGCTTTCACTCCTTTGTCCGACAGATCCCCGGCACCGCCGTCGATCTCGGCAGCTTGCGCCGCCATGATCGCCTGCACCAGTTGCTCTTCACCTTCCGTTTCCGTCGCCATTGCGCCGCCCAGCCCAAGGCTGAACAGCAACGCCAGCAGGAAACGCCACACAGTATGCTGTGTCATAACGCCTCCTTAGCCGTCCCAACCCGCTTCTCGAGCACCACGAACGGCAACCCGTTGACGGAATATCTCTGAGATCACGTCCGCATCCCCGGCCAACAACGACTTGGTCGCGCACAGCTCAGCACAGAAGGGCAATTTGCCTTCAGCGATCTGATTGGCACCATACAGCAGCCGCTCCTTTTCTGAGCCGACTTCCGCATCCGGTCCTCCAGCACAGTATGTGCACTTGTCCATCTTGCCCTTGCTGCCAAAGGCCGATTTCTTCGGAAACTGTGGCGCGCCAAAGGGGCAGGCGTAGAGGCAGTAACCACAGCCAATACACTTATCCTTACTGTGACGGATGATCCCCTCCTCAGTGCGCTCAAAACAGTCGGCCGGACACACCGCCATACAGGGCGCGTCCGAGCAGTGCATACAGGCCACCGAGATCGAGACCTCCTGCCCCTGCACACCATCATGCATGGTCACCACCCGACGACGGGATATACCCCATTCCAAAGCAGAGTCATTCACATTTTTACAGGCGACAGTACAGCCGTTACATTCGATGCAGCGCTTGGTGTCGCATAAAAACTTCATCGTAGCCATAAGATGACTCCTTCCTTAAACCTTGGTGATCTGACAAATAGACGCCTTCGTCTCTTGCATCTGAGTCACCACATCGTAGCCATAGGTCATCGCCGTGTTGGCCGACTCACCGATGACATACGGTACGGTCCCCTCCGGATAGCTCGTCTCCAGCGACTCCCCTTCGAAGATCCCGGCGAAGTGATACGGCATAAAGCATTCGCCGGGGATCACCCGCTCCGTCACCAAAGCACTGATGTATAGCTTTGCCCCTTCAGGTGAATGCAAGATTACCTCGTCGCCATCACGGATCCCGCGATCGGACGCGTCCGCCGGATTGATCTCAACGAACATCTCCTGCTGCAGCTCCGCCAGCCAAGGGTTGGATCGAGTCTCTTCGCCACCGCCCTCGTACTCCACCAAACGACCCGTGGTGAGGATCATCGGGAATTTGATATCGAGCTCCTCATTACGCACCTTCTCTTGGATCGAGCGATACAGGGTGGGCAGGCGCGCGACCTGACGGTCTTCATAGCTGGGGTACTTGATCGCCAGCTCTCGTTTCGGCGTGTACAAAGGTTCACGGTGGATCGGGATCTCATCCGGGAAGGTCCAGACCCGGCAACGAGCCTTGGCATTACCATAAGGAATGCAACCGTGTTTCATCGCCACGCGCTGAATGCCCCCGGACAGATCCGTCTTCCAGTTACGTCCTTCCGCCGCCACCTTCTCTTCGGCGGTCAGATCATCCCACCAACCCAACTGCTTGAGCATGTCGGCGGTGAATTCCGGGAAGCCATCGCCGATCTCATTGCCTTTTGAGCCCGGATCGCTCGCCAGCAGATTCTCACCCTCGTACTCAACACCAAAGCGAGCACGGAAGTTACCGCCCCCCTCCAGCACATTCTTCGAAGTGTCATAGAGAATATGAGTGCCTGGGTGTTTTTGCTCCGGCGTGCCCCAACAGGGCCAAGGCAAACCATAGGTTTCCCCTTTGGCCGGACCGCCTTTGGCTTGCAGATCCTCGTAATCAAAGGTGCCCCAGTTTTCCTGGTGCAGCTTGAGTCGCTCGGGAGATTGACCGGTGTAACCCACCGTCCACATGCCACGGTTAAATTCGCGGGTGATATCCTCGATCAGGGGGACACTGCCCTCCACCTTGATGTTCTTGAACATCTGCTCGGCGATCCCCACCTTGCTGGCCAGCAGGTACATGATCTCGTGATCCGGCTTGGACTCAAACATCGGCTCAACCACCTGGCTGCGCCACTGCAGCGAGCGGTTGGAGTTGGACACGGAGCCGTAGGTCTCAAACTGGGTCGCAGCTGGCAACAGAAACACATTGTCCTTTCGGGTGTGCATCACGCCCGCCATGGTCGGATAGGGATCCACCACCACCACCGCATCCATCTTATTGAGCGCTTCGCGCACTTCGCGGCCGCGGGTTTCGGTATTAACCGACTGGCCCAGGAAAAACGCCATCCGCACATTGTCGCGCTGGCCGATCTTATCCTTGTCTTCCATCACCCCATCATGCCAACGGGAGCAAGGGATACCCGCCGAAAACATCGGGGTGTCACCCAGATAACTGCCCTGATCGAAGCGAGATTTAACCCATTCAAAGTCCAGATCCCACACACGGGACCAATGCTGCCAAGCCCCTTCCGACAGACCGTAATAACCTGGCAGGTTATCAAACAGCAGACCAAAATCGGTCGCGCCCTGCACGTTGTCATGGCCACGGAAGATGTTGGCACCGCCACCGGAGACGCCCATATTGCCCAGCGCCAGCTGCAGAATGCAGTAAGCCCGGGTATTGGCGTTACCTATGGTGTGCTGCGTGCCGCCCATACACCAGACAATGGTGCCCGGGCGATGATCCGCCAAGGTTTTGGCAACCCGATACATCTGCTTCTCGCCCACCGAGGTGATCAGTTCTACCTCATCCGGCGGATAGTTTTTGATCTCCTCGCGGATCGCCTCCATCCCCCAGGCGCGACTATCAATAAAGTCCTGATCTTGCCAGTCATTTTCAAAGATGTGCCACAACAGGCCGTAAATGAACGGGATGTCGGTGCCGGGACGGATATGCACATACTCATCGGCATGCGCCGCGGTGCGGGTGAAACGGGGATCAACCACAATCATCTTGGCGCCACGCTCCTTGCCCAGCAAGATATGCTGCATCGCCACCGGGTGCGCCTCCGCCGCATTCGAGCCAATAAACAACATGCTCTTACAGTTATGCATGTCGTTATAGGAGTTGGTCATGGCGCCGTAGCCCCAGGTGTTGGCCACCCCGGCGACGGTGGTCGAGTGACAGATCCGCGCCGAGTGATCGACGTTGTTGGTGCCCCACATCGCCGCCAGCTTGCGATACAGGTAAGACTGTTCATTGTTGGTCTTGGCCGAGCCCATGAAATAGATCGAATCGGGCCCCGATTCCTCGCGGATCTTTAGCATAAGATCGCCAACCTGATCGATCGCCTCCTCCCAGGTCAACTTGGTCCACTGACCGTCCACCAGCTTCATCGGATATTTCACCCGCTTCTCACTGTGGGTGTGGTGCAGCAACGATGCGCCCTTGGCGCAGTGGCCACCTCGGTTGATCGGGTGATCAAACGCCGGCTCCTGATGGATCCAAACCCCGTTCTGAACTTTGGCGTAAACGCCACATCCCACCGAACAGTGGGAGCAGATGGTGCGAACGGTGCTGATCTCGCCGGAGCCATCGGCGCTCGCCGCCTCGGCCTTAGTGATCATGCCGGTCCCCAGCATAGAGGCAGCCGCGATGCCGCCGCTGGTCACGCCAGCCCGCTTGAGGAACTGACGCCGATTAAGTCCCAAACCGCCACTCTCACAAGTGGATGCTTTTGGGGGTACTGATCGTGTGAGCTTCATCCGGGCCTCCTAGGAGAGACGCGCAGTGGCGTAATAGGAAAGGACGTGGGGGGTTTCACGATAGCCGGCGGGCTTCGTGTCGGTCTCTGCCACGGGCGTGGCTTGCTGTGCTTGGATCGGCGCACTGCTCAAAGCAGCCGCGCCGGCACCGAGGCCTAGGGCCTTCAGTGCGCGACGACGATCCTGTCGGGGCGTGTCTTTCATAACACCTCCTGGGTGTTAATGTGTTTAAGGTGGGGCGACGACACACTGCCCCACCACCGGAAATCCGAAACTGTCAGACCGGCCTACATCGGCAGTTAGCCGGTCTGTTGCACGCTGATATCCAGCGTCTGGTTATCAAACGTGGTGCGCTCGGTCGCGAAGAACGCGCTACCCAGCGCCGCTACCCCAGTATAGAACGAGGCGTTGTTGGCCTTAGCCAAATCGGCAAAGAACTTATCCACCCAGGTTTCCAGATGGCGCTGCCAGAAGATCAGCTGTTCGTGCTGTCCCGCCTCCAACAGCAGGTACGCCATCACCTCACACAGTGCGGCCAGATGATCCTCTGGCTCCTTCACGGTGTCTTGGCGGGCAAAGCCCAGTCGGGCTAGATCCTGGCGCAGCAGTGCCAACGGTTGATCCATCAATGAACCGGTCAGGTACCAGCTGGTGTAAGGGATCACCTCACCATGGCCCAGGCCGATAAACAGATTGAAGAACTCGTCCTCCAACAGCGCATCCTGATGGGTTTGCGCCGCCAGTTTGAGCGCATGCCAAGCACGATTCATCGGGTTGTCGGTGTCGGCCTCGAGCTCCAGCTCCGCCAAGAAGCTCAGCAGCTCGGTTGTCGGTGCCTGACGCAGCAGCGCCGCCAGCAATTGATAGATATCGGCACGCAATTGCTGGTGCTCGGTCACGACTCGGTTTTGTTGTTGTGTCATTAGTACCTCGGCCTCAGACCCGCAGTTGTTTTTCAGGATCATTCAAAATGTCGGTGAACATATCTTTCACCCGGCAGTCTTCGCACATCTTCAGGCGGTTGGCCGCCTCGCCAGCAAAGGCACTGTGGCCCGCCAACGCAGTGGTCATCTTCTTGATCACCGCTTGAGTCGCAAAAGGTTTGCCACAGGTGATGCACTCAAACGGCGCTTCTTCATTCAGCACTCGTTGCTGCTGGCGAGCTTCCCGATCCAGTAGCACGCGTGAGTGCAGTGAGATCGCTTGCTCAGGGCAGGCTTTCTCACACAGGCCGCACTGCACGCAGGGCTGCTCGGTAAACTTGATGGCGGGCAGATCGCCGCCGTCTTGCAGTGCCCCCGTTGGGCACAACGACACGCAGCTCATGCACAAGGTGCACTTGTCGGTGTCGACGCACACCTCGCCATAGGGCACGCGATTCAGATCCAGCACCTCAATGCTGCCCGTGGCGGCACCGTTAAGATGGTCCAGCGCATTGAACAGGGTCTCGCGCTTGGCCAGATCTTTGCCAAACGCCGCCACCGGCAAGACCGGCATCTCCGCACTGCGAGCGACCATTGCGGCCAGCTCATCCAGCTGCGCCGTGTCGATCAGGCACAATCGCTCTGCCCCTACGCCCACCGCTTCCAACAGCTGCTGCGCCAAGGCATGCTCACTGCGAACCAGCTCCAGCAACGTCGGTGGGGTTTCCGCCGTGGTCAGCACCAGCACCTGGCGCGCGCCCCAAGCCAGGGTCGCCAGCCAGCTGTCGAGCCCCGCCACGGCCACCTCTTCGAGTGCCACCGGCAAGACCTGCCCCGGCAATTGACGCAGCTGTGACAGCGCCTGCTCACCAAGGGTCTGATCGTGGAATAGCACCACAGGGCGTTGATCACACAGGGATTGGTAACGGGTCAACAGACGCTTAAGGTAATCCTTCAGCACCGTTGGAGTCGGCTGATCGTACTGGATCGCGCCGGTAGGACAGGCACTGGCGCAGCTGCCGGCACCGTGACACTGGAACGGATCGATGGTGATCTGACCTTCGACCGAGCTGATGGCGTCCGCCGGACACACATTCAGACAGCGAGTACAGCCGTCGATCCCACTGGAGTGGTGGGCACAGATCGCGCTGTTAACGGTGACGTAGCGTGGCTTATCGAATTGGCCCACCAGCTCGGGCAGTTGGGTCAAGGCATCGGTCAGCTTGTCGTCATTGTCGCCGACATAGAAATACCCCGGCGGCAACAGCTCCAGCGCGATCGCCGGCTCGGCGCCCAGATCCAACACCAGATCGTAATGCGGGCGACGCACCGCACCGAGCGACAGCTCGATCGGGCTGGCCGCTTCCGCCTCACGGATCAGCGCGGTGAATTGACCCAGGTAACCGCTCAGCTGAACCTCACGGCTGTAGTAGGCCGGCAGTGCCTCCGTGGTGTCTGCCGCAGCCATCACCTGCTCCAGATGGGCTTCGTCCTGGCTGCTGATCGCCTCGGTCGCCAGCAGGGTAATGCTGGTCATGCCGTTGCCACTGGCCATCAATCGGGCCGCGGCCAAGCGGATGCGGTCTTCGGCACCCAGGATCAACAGGTGTCCGGCGGTGTGATAGGTCACCGTCTGTGGGATCAGGTTTTCCAACATGGTGGTTTGTGCCAGGCTCTGCTCTCGAGCCGGATCGACCACAACGTTCTCAATAATGCTCACTGTGCGTTCCTAATAATTATATGTTGCGTTCGGGCGTTATCTGCAATGCATACGCGGGCAACCGGGCGCTCAGCCTTACTCTCACTTGAGCAAGGTTCATACCATCCTTGTTCACCCAGCGTCACTTGTACTACGCCTCGTTCTGCGGTTTATCCGCTTTGTCCTGAGCCGATGCGACATTTTGTCCGTCTTCGCCGGCAATCTCCCCCTCCACTGGTGACTTTTTGTCCGTGGCTGCGACGGCGGTATCGAGCGTCTCCTCCACCTCCTTCACCGCATGGCGGAACACCTTATCGGCCAATTCGGCGGCCACCTTGGCGCTGAGCTTGGGCTGAGCGCGGTAATCCAGATCGTAATCACATAGGCCATCACGCACGTTGTAGTGCGGCTGCTTCCACAGTGCCCGCAACGCCTCTTTGCGCTTGGCGGGATCGACGTCCGGTTTCAGGAACTGGGCAAAGCTGCCACCCTCTTCGATCTCATTCGGATCGGGCAAGGACTGCGCGTCATCGCCCGCCTCCGCTGGCTCGGCGGCGACCGCTTCATCTGGCGCGCCAGCAGAGGCGGTCGGCTCGACAACGGCCTCAACGTCCGCCTCGACGGACTTGGCTTGCTCTTCCGCTTCCTGGGCAACCGCCTCCCGGCGTTGACGCCAGCGACTCAATAATCCACTCATGCCTGGCCCCGCTTGGACTTCAGCTCGCCCCGTACGTTAATGTGCTTGCGACGATGGGCATTGATCGGCTGCTCACCATGACGGGTTAAAAAGGATTCCAACCAACAACCGATCGCCTCTGGGATCGGGCAAGTCAACACCGGCGTATCCCCCTCCAGCGCGCCAGCAGCGACATTCTGGTTGGCGGTCACCGCCATCGGTACCGGCACGCCGTCGCCCTTGTCATCACAGATCACGAACAGCTTCGGGGTGTCCAGATCCAGATTGAGTCGGTAGTTTGCTCGTTCATCCAGAAACAGCTCCATCATCACCGCATGGGCCCCTTCCGGCTTCTCACCGCTGGCGGGCAGGAGGGCGTCGATCTCCCATCGTGTTTGACTCCAGCGACCGACTTGAACCTCGGTGGACTTGAGCGTGACATACAGCGGCCAAAGGGATTCGCTACGTTGCATCGTTACCTGCGCTTAAACGTGGGTGGACTAGTGATAAGCATATACGCAATTTCCGTTCCAACTTAGAACAAGCCCCGCAGCTGGATCACGATCACGAATTTCTGTCCAAAAGGGACATTTTGTCCTTGCCCCCCTGGACAGCTTGGGACACCGGCTCCCCCAGAGGGTGATCCCGGTCTCGTTACCGTCGAGTCCCTCAGTGGAATGAGAATTGCATTGTTAAAGTATCTCATCGCCACAACCCTATTGAATCGATTATGACCAAAGCCGCGCATCGCCCCCGTTTATCCCGAACCCACGCCGAAGCGCCGCTGACGCTGGCGGTGACTGCCGTCGACGAAACCGGCCAACTGCAGGACAAGATGATCGCCTGTGAGCGCCCATTGACCCTCTATCTGAATTGGCAGCCCATCGTGACCCTGATGACCCTAGGTGCACGCCCAGAAGCGTTGGCGTTAGGCTATCTGAAGAATCAGGGCTTCATTACCGATATCGATCAAGTGGAGTCGGTCATCGTCGATTGGGAGGTCAACTCGGCTGCAGTGATCACCCGTGAGGACACCGCGCACGTCAGCAAGAAGCTGGAGGAGAAAACCGTCACCAGCGGCTGTGGCCAGGGCACGGTGTTCGGCAGCTTCACCGCCGGGCTGGACGACATCGCCTTACCCACCCCAAGCCTTAGCCAAAGCGGGATCTATGCCCTGCTCAAGAACCTCAACCAATATAACGACACCTACAAAAACGCCGGGGCCGTTCACGGCTGCGCCATCTGTCATGGCGATAAGATCCTCAGCTTTGTTGAGGACGTCGGCCGTCATAACGCGGTCGATACCCTGGCCGGCGAGATGTGGCTAGAGGGACTCGATGGCGGCGACAAGATCTTCTACACCACCGGCCGCTTGACCTCGGAGATGGTGATCAAGATCGGCAAGATGGGCGTGCCGGTACTGCTGTCGCGATCCGGGATCACCGAGATGGGGCTGAGCCTGGCGCAACAATTGGGGATCACCATGATCAACCGGGCCAAAGGCCGACACTTTTTGATTTACCACGGCGCTGAGACCGTACTATTCGATGGAGAGCAGTCATGAATGACCACACGGAAAGCCTATTTCTCAACGCCAAGCAGGTCGCTGACTATTTGGATCTGAACGAGAAAAAGGTCTACGCCATGGCTAACGAGCGCCAGCTGCCGGGCACCAAGATCACCGGCAAGTGGCTGTTTCCCAAAGCCCTGATCGACCGCTGGATCGTCGAATCCTGCCACAGCGGCATGCTGTCAGACCGACTGATCATCACCGGCTCGGACGATCCCTTGCTGCATTGGGCCGTCGGCCGGGTCGGCCAGCGGATCGGCAGCGCCGGGCTGATCAACTACTCCCCCACCGACTCCCGCCTAGGCCTGTCACACCTGGCTCAAGGCTACGCCGATATCTGTTGCATGCATTGGGGCAATGCCGCCGAGCGCGATCTGCGCCACCCGGCGCTGCTCAAGCGCCACCCCTCCTACAAGCAGTGGGTTCTGGTACACGCCGCCAGTCGAGATTACGGCCTGCTGATGCGCACCGAACATCATCACCTGAGTCAGAGCATCAATGAAGCCCTGTCGCTGCGCTATCGCTGGCTGACCCGGCAGGAAGGCGCGGGCTCGCGCTATCACTTTGACAGCTGGCTGGCCGAGCGCGGTCTGACCGGTACGGATCTGAATCTGGTGGCCACCGCCTTTACCGAGCGCGAGCTGGCGGCGGGGATCGCCCGCGGTGACGCCGATTTTGGCTTTGGCTGTCAGGGCATTGCCGGCGAGTTTGGCTTGGCCTTTGTGCCACTGGGGAAGGAGTCGTTTGATTTCGTCATGCCCCAAGGGGTGTTCTTCCGTCAGCACCTGCAGGAGCTGATCACCGTGCTGCAAAACCCGGACACCCTCACCCATGCTCAGCGCCTGGGCGGCTACGATCTGACCGACTGTGGCAAGCTGTTGTGGAGCGCCAGTTAAGCCGCACCTGCGTCAGTATCGACGGGCCGTAAGGCCCGTTTATTGCCAGAAAACGGCGTCGCCACCGCGGCATAGATACTGCGGTGCTCCGACCACAAGGCGCTCCCGCCCAGCAACACAGCAGCGAGCAACAACGGCCAAGCCGGGGCAATACACCGCCTTTGCTGCTGAGTCCTACTTGGCGATCACCTTACCACCGATCATCTTAAACGCCGGCGTGCCCCGCACTAGCGTCTCGCGGGCGAACTGACCATCACAGCCGGGGCAGTGACCCGCGGTGGTGGTAAAATCCTGGACGATCCGCTCCTTGAAACACTTAACCAGTGCCCCCTTGCCGCCTTTACGATACAGATAGAGCCGCGTCTTGCAGCGGGCACACAGCACATCAACCGTGCGCTGCGGCCCCTTCTTATTCGGCTTAGCCATCTGCCCCCCTATTGAATGGTGATCGGCTGAGCCGGCTCGTCATCCAGGATCGGACTCTGTTGAGGCAGCTTGACGGTAAAGACCGAGCCTTTGCCCGGCTCAGATTCGAGCTCCATCACGCCGCCAAAGCGGCGGATGATCCCGTAGCTGAGCGACAGGCCTAAACCGGTGCCCTGCTTGCGCGTGGTAAAGAAGGGATCGAAGATCCGCGACTGCAGCTCGTGTGGGATCCCAACGCCATCGTCTTCAACGGCGATCCAGGCGCCCTTGAGCTCGCCCTGCTCGATCCAATCACCCGTTCGTACCCGCACCTGACCTTGACCATCCAGGGCATGGGCCGCGTTAACCACCAGGTTGATCAACACCTGCAGCAGTTGCTGGCGATTGACCTCCACCGCCTGATCGGTCTGCAGATCCAGCTGAACCTCAACCGATTGCTTACGCAGCGAGTGGCGCACCAGCACCAACATCTCCTCCACCACGGGATTAACCATCACCCGCTCCAATGGCATGTTCAGATCGCCGGGGCGGGCGTACTGCAGCAGCGACTGGATGATCGCCTTGATCCGCTCAACCTGTTGGAAGATCAGCTCGATCTCCTCATCGATGTCGATCTCATGCTCACTGGCTTCCCACTTGATCAGCTCGATGTTGCCGAGGATCACCGCGGTCGGATTGTTGATCTCATGGGCGATCCCCGCCGTCATTTCCCCCAACGCGACCAACTTCTCGTTGGTCACCATCTGCTGACGGGTCTCCTCCAGCAAGGTGATGTTGCGCTTGAGCTCCTGAGTGCGCTTTTTCAAGATGGCGGTGCGCTGCTCCACCTTCTGCTCGAGCTGATCATTGGCCAGCTGGATCTGGCGATTGCGCTCCTGCAGCTGATCCAGCATACGGTCAAACTGACGACTCAACTGGGCCAGCTCATTGCTTGGATCCAGCCCCAGATCCCCGATCCGCCGATCCCGGCCGCGCTGCACCTCCTGCACCACAGACTGGATCCGATCGATCGGCCGCAGCAATCCGGACGCACCGTAGAACACCGCCAGACCCGAGCCCAGCAACACCAACAGCAAGATGGTGCCCAGCTCAAAGATATTCATCAGATAATTATGAACAAACGGCGCCTCGGTAAAGCCGGTGTACACCATGCCGATGCGGTTCCCCTCGATGTCGGTCAAAGGGGCATAGGCCGAGATATACCAATCGTTGAAGACAAAGGCGCGATCGACCCACAACTCGCCCTGCTCCAGCACCTTAAGGCGCACCTGCTCCGACACCAGGGTCCCGACCGCACGACCGATCCCGTCCGCCGAAGGCACGTTGGTGCTGATCCGGACATTATCCAGAAACAGGGTGACCGTCCCTCGGGTGCGCGGGGGCAACGTGCCCTCGGCGTAGGTCAGCTCGCGGATCGAATCCACCAGCTCCTGGTTATGATTAAGCAGGGTGCCACCATCAAGAAAGCCGATCCGGTGTCCCTCCTTCGAGCGCACCTCCACCAAAGAGCGGATCACCATGCCGCGCTGCTCAAAACCCTGCCCTGGCGGCTGCGCCATCGGGGTGGGCTCCAAGGCCATGCTTGCTTCCCGCGCCAAAGCCGAGCTGATCTGCAACATCTGAGCCCGACTCAACACCTGCAAACTGGAACGACCGACCTCGTTACGTTCCGGGATCAGCGGCCGCAACGCCGCATCGGCTAACGCATCCTCCAACGACACCAGGCGCAGGAACTGCAGCTCCATCCGGGCTCGGCTATTCTCCAGATGACGCTCCATCGGCCGCGGATTAAAGGGCAACACCTGCATCAGGCGATTGAAGTCGAGGCCATGCTGCAACTGCACCAGCGACCGCTCCTGCTCGTCAGAGTGGGATGCCACGATCCCCTGTGCCACCGCCAGATCCGAGCGCACCTTCATAAACAGCTGGGTACTGGTGTAGGTCACGTTCCAGTAGATGGTGATGAACACCAGACTGGCCAAAGTGACCAACACCGGCAGCAGCATCAATACCAGCAAGCGGTAACGTACCGTGCTGGTCAATACCTTAACGTCGTTGCGGACGGTCTTCTTCCAGCGGCCCAGCATTACTCCGCCAGACCCCATTCCTTAAACTTGCGATCCAACGTCTTGCGGGAAACCCCCAAAACCCGAGCGGCCGCTGACTTATTGCCGCCTTGCTGCTCCACCACCCTGAGCACATGCAGTCGCTCAACCTCCTTGAGCGCCATATCAACCGGATAGCCGGCCCCTTGCCCTTCAGGCTCCTGTGCCGTCTGCTGCGAGCGCCAATACTCTGCCGGCGGCTTACCCAGCAACAAGCAGCGCTCCACCATGTTGCGCAGCTCGCGGATATTGCCGGGCCAGTCATAGCCCTGCATCACGAGCAGGTCCTCATGACTCCAGGCCACCTCACGCACCCCCAGCTCCGACGACAGTTGACGGGTGAAGTGGTGCACCAAGTCCACCACATCATCCGGTCGCTCACGTAATGACGGGATCAGGATGTTTAGCACATTCAATCGGTAATACAGATCGCGCCGGAACCGGCCAGCGTTGACCTCCTCAAGCAGCTCCCGGTTGGTCGCCGCCACCACCCGCACATCCACCGGGATCTCCTTCTCTGAGCCGACCGGACGGATGGTACGCTGCTCCAGCACCCGCAACAGCGCAGTCTGCATCTGCAGCGGCATCTCGCCGATCTCATCGAGGAAGATGGTGCCGCCGGAGGCAAAGCTAAACAGGCCTTCACGGGTGCCCCGGGCACCGGTAAAGGCGCCGGCGACATGGCCAAACAGCTCACTCTCAAGCAGTTCGGGGGCGATCGCGCCGCAATTCACCGCCACGAAGGTGCCGTTACGGCCGGACAGCTGATGCAGCGAGCGCGCCACCAACTCCTTGCCCGTGCCGGATTCCCCCTCGATCAGCACCACTGAGTTGGTCGGGGCGATCCGACGGATCACCTCTTTCATCTCCAGTAAATTTGGGCTGTTGCCAATGATGGTGCTGGGGTGGCTATGGGCCATCTCCCGCCGTAGCATCAGGTTCTCCCGCCGCAACAGGCGGCGCTCGATACAACGGTCAACAGCCTGGATCATCTGCTCCAAGCGGAACGGCTTGAGGATAAAGTCCGCCGCCCCGGCACGCAGCGCTCGGATCGCCGTATCCATATCGGCAAAGCCGGTCATAAAGATCACATCGGAGCGTCGGGTGTCCAGATCGAGCGCTTCATGCCATTCGATCCCGTCCCGGCCCGGCAGACTGATATCGACGATCAACAGATCAAAGTGGCAGCGGCTGCGCAATTGCTCCGCCTCTTCCACGCTGCCCGCGACCTCAACCAAAGTAAAGCGACGCGCCAGCGCCTTCTTCAGAAACGAGCGCATGCCCGACTCGTCATCCACCACCAACACCGACATTGCGGTGGTTTGCGTCATCTGTTCCGCCATTCTGGATCGCTCACTTCACTTGGGATAAATTTCTGGGCCAAAATGTCCGTTTACGGTCATTTTGACTGCCACCTACTGTAAGGTGAGTCATTTTGACCCTGTTTGCCATACTGAAAACGTGACCAGGTGCAAAGAATGGTCTTAGCCATAGGGTTGGCACCAAAATTGCTGTTTATATCTGTTACGGTGCGAATCCCCCTGGGCATCCTATAAAAGGACGAGGCATGATAAAAAATCTTTTAAAAACAATAGCAACCGCCATTGTGGTACTGCCTTTTATGGTCGCCGCCGCCGATCCCGTGATCCGTCTCGCCACCACCACCAGCACCGATAATTCCGGCCTGCTGGCCCATCTGCTGCCCACCTTCGAGCAGCAAACCGGCTTCCGGGTCCAGGTGATCGCCACCGGCACCGGCAAGGCGCTGCGTCACGGCCGCAACGGCGACGTCGATGTGGTGATGACCCATGCTCCCGCCGCCGAAGCGCAGTTTGTTGAGGACGGCTTTGGCCGCCTGCCGCGCCAGTTGATGGCCAATGATTTTGTGCTCCTCGGCCCCAGCTCGGATCCGGCTCAGATAAAGCACAGCCAAGATGTCCATGACGCCTTCCGCCGCATCGCGCAAAGCCGCGCAGGCTTCGTCTCCCGCGGCGACGAGTCCGGCACCCACATGAAAGAACTGGCGATCTGGCAAAGCGCCGGGATCGACACCAATTTCACCGGTTACGCAGCCATCGGCCAAGGGATGGGGCCGGCCATGCTGACCGCCAGCGAGATGGGCGCCTACGTCTTGGCCGATCGCGGCACCTATCTGGCCTTTCGCGACAAGCTCCAACTCGAAGTGAGCTTGGAGGGCGATGCGTCCCTACTCAACCCTTATCAAGTGATCCTGATCAGCGATAGAAAATACCCGGATCTCAATCATGCCGGTGCCTTGGCATTGAGTGACTGGCTGATCAGCCCGCAAGGACAGCAGATGATCAACGACTTCACCATCGACGCTCAGCCGTTGTTCCAAGCCACCTACAAGGTCGCTCCATGAACGACGGTATGTTGTCAGTATTCCAGCAGGGCATCGTTCTGCTGTTCAGTTTTGATCCCGACGTCTGGGCCATCATTGCGGTCTCATTCAGCGTGTCATTGCGCGCCATGGCCATCATCCTGCTGCCCGCCATCTTGCTGGGCTTTGGCTTGGCGGTCAGCCGCTTCCCCGGCCGCACCGGGGTGATCTCCCTGTTTCAAACCCTGCAGGCGGTTCCCACTGTGGTGGTCGGCTTGATCGCCTATCTGATGCTGTACCGTCAAGGGATACTCGGCGATCTACGCTGGCTGTTTACACAAAACGCCATGGTTCTGGCCCAGATCTTCCTGGCACTGCCGGTACTGGTCTCGCTCAGCTACGGCGCCTTCTCCAGCGGTGATTGGCGCGCCTGGGAAACGGCCCGCACCTTGGGCGCCCCGCGCTACCGCGCGTTTCTGACCCTGTGTCATGAGCTGCGAGCGCCACTGCTGGTCGCGGTGATCGCCGCCTTCTCCCGCATCATCACCGAGGTGGGTGCCTCCATGCTGGTGGGCGGCAACATCCATAACGTCACCCGAAACATCCCCACCGCCATTGCACTGGAAACCAGCAAGGGCGAGTTTGCTCAAGCGGCGGCACTGGGCACGGTCTTGTTGCTGTTGGCGCTGTTTATTAACTTTTCTTTGGGCTCCCTGCGTAATCAGCAGGAAGGCTTGCGACGAGGCTAACCGATGCAACTGTACGCGCACGATCTTGAGATCCACTTCGGCCAACGACGGCTGTTTCAGATCCCCCAGTTGCAACTCAACCCCGGCCAGCGGATCTGGCTGCGCGGGGCCAACGGCGCAGGTAAGACAACGCTGTTAAAGATCCTATCAGGCCTGCAAAAGCCCAGTCGCGGACGGATCGCCCTGCACGGCGAAGCCAATCCACCGGCCAGATGGCGCAGCAGCAACCTGCTGCAGGGCCGCATCGTCTACTTGCACCAAAACCCGTATCTATTTGATGGCACAGTCGAAGAGAACATCAACTATGGCCTCAAACAGCTGGCACTGACCGTCGATGAGCAGCGCCAGCGCCGAGAACAAGCCATCGAGCTGGCCCAGCTCAGCGACTTACGCCACAGCAGCGCTCAGGTGCTGTCCGGCGGCGAACGTCAGCGACTGGCGCTGGCCCGAGCCTGGGTGCTGCGCCCGGCCCACCTGCTGCTGGATGAGCCCACCGCCAGCCTGGATTGCGACTCCATTGCCGCTATGGCGGGCATGGTGGACGAGTTACAACGTCAGGGCTGCGGCCTGCTTCTCACCAGCCACCAGCACACCGCGCTCACCGAGGCGTGCCAGCAGATCTGGCGACTGGAAAAACAACAACTGATCTGCGAGACCCAACAGGAGCTGTCCGCATGAACAAGGTGACCTTGGCAGTCTTAGCCGGTGGCCGCGCCAGCCGAATGAATGGCGAAGATAAGGGCTTGATCACAGTTGCCGGTCAGCCGATGATCCAACATGTGCTCAATCGTGTGCGACTGGATAATATGCCGACCTTGGTGATCGCCAATCGCAATAAGGACGCCTATGCCCGCATAGGCTACCCGGTATTTAGCGATCAACACCCGGATCATCCCGGCCCCCTGGCGGGCATGTGTGTGGCACTGCAACAGGCAACAACCGACTATGTCCTGATCTGCCCCTGCGACACGCCCATGCTGCCGACCGATCTGGCCGACGCCATGTTGCGTCAGCTGGAGCAGGAAGACGCGGATCTCACGGTGGCCTTTGATGGTCACTACGATCACCCGGTGATCCTATTGATGAAACGCAGCCTGTTGCCGTCGTTGCAACAGTACCTGCGCGGTGAAGACCGTAAAATTAAACGTTGGTTTAGCCAGCATCATGCCGTGCGTTGTGAGTTTGCCGGCCAGATGGAAGCGTTTGCCAACATCAACACTCCAGAGCAGCGCCAACAACTCGAACAGATATTGCATGCTCAGGACTCGCAACGAGGCAAATCATGACATTAAATGAACTGCTGGCGGACTGCCGCGTTCCGGTTTTGGGCCTGTGTGCCTACAGCGGCACCGGCAAAACCACCCTACTGCGTAAGCTGCTGCCCACCCTCAATGAGCGCGGCCTCAAGATCGCGGTCCTGAAGCACGCACACTGCAATTTCGAAGTGGATAAGCCGGGCAAGGACAGCTACGAGCTGCGCAAATCCGGCGCCGATCAGATGCTGATCGCCTCCTCCAAACGACGCGCCCTGATGATGGAACGCCCAGTCGAGGGCGATCCGGATCTCAAAGAGCTGTTGGCCATGGTCGATCAATCCCGCGTGGACATGATCCTGGTGGAGGGTTTCAAGAAGATGCCGCTGCCGAAACTGGAGCTGCACCGTGCCGAAGTCGGTAAGCCGTTCGTCTTTACCGACGATCCGCTGATCCAGGCCGTCGCCTGCGACGACGCCACCGAGCTGCCGGCGGACTTCGCCCTGCCCAAACTCGACATCAATGACGTCGACGCCATCGCCGATTTCGTTGCCCAGTTCATTGCCCGCTGGCAGCCGGTCGCGCTGCAACCGCTCGGTCCCAGCTGTGACAGCACCGAACGCAAACAGCTGTCGGTCAAGCAGGGGCTGGATCGCATCCTGGCCATGGTGACGCCGGTCGCAGACCGTGAGCAGCCGCCGCTGAAGCACTGCGTCAATCGCGTGCTGGCCGATGACGCCATCTCGCCGATCAACGTGCCGCAACACACCAACTCGGCGATGGACGGTTACGCCATCGCACTGGATGAGGCGCACCAAAGCGGGCGACGCTACCCGGTGGTCGCGGAGATCTTCGCCGGCTACGCCTATGACGGCACCCTGCAGCCGGGTGAAGCGGTCAAGATCATGACCGGTGCTCCTATCCCCGCCGGTGCCGACACAGTGATCATGCGCGAGCTGGCGCAAGAGCATGATGGCCAAGTGCAGTTTGAAGGCCCGCTTGAGCGGGGCCAGAACGTGCGCCCGGCCGGGGAAGACATCGCCCAAGGCCAGAGTGCGCTCGGTGCCGGTCAGCGGATCGGTGCGGCCGAGCTGGGCTTGTTAGCTTCACTGGGACTGGCACAGCCATCAGTCTGGCGTCGCCCCAAAGTCGCCATCTTCTCCACCGGCGACGAGGTCTGCTCGCCGGAGCAAGCGCTGCAACCCAACTGCATCTTCGACTCCAATCGCTACACCCTGCACGGCATGCTGACCAAGTTAGGCGTCGAGGTGCTCGATCTGGGGATCATCGAAGACAACGAAGCGGCGATGATCACAGCGTTAGAGAGTGCCGCCGAGCAAGCGGATATGGTGCTCACCTCCGGCGGCGTCTCCGTTGGCGATGCCGACTTTATCAAGGATGCACTGGCCAAGCTGGGCCGCATCGATTTTTGGAAGATCGCCCAGCGTCCTGGCCGGCCATTGGCGTTTGGCACCCTGAACGAGACCCTGTTCTTTGGCCTGCCCGGCAATCCGGTCGCGGTCATGGTCTCCTTCCTGCAGTTCGTCCAGCCCGCGCTACGCAAGATGGCGGGCGAGCAGCAGTGGCAGCCGCAGATGATGCGCGCCATCGCCACTGAGCCGATGCGCAGCCGCGTGGGCCGCACCGAGTTTCACCGCGGGATCATGCAACTCGGCGCCGGTGGCCAACTCGAAGTCAAAACCACCGGCCAGCAGGGCAGCGGCATGCTCGGCTCCATGGTCAAGGCAAATTGCCTGGTGGTGATCGAAGAACCGCTCGAACAGGTACAACCCGGCGATCCGGTCTGGGTTCAACCATTTAGCGATCTGCTGTAAGAGGAACATCATGGCACTTATTGATGGCTTCGGCCGGAAGATCAAATACCTACGATTATCAGTGACCGATCACTGCGACTTTCGCTGCGTATATTGCATGGATGAAGACCCCAAGTTTCTGCCGCGAGATCAGGTGCTGAGCCTGGAAGAGCTGCATAAAGTGGCTCAGGCCTTTACCGAGCTCGGCGTCGAAAAGATCCGCCTCACCGGCGGCGAGCCCTTGGTCAAAAGCGATCTGCCCTATCTGGTGACGCAGATAGCCACACTGCCCGGCTTAAAGGATCTGTGCCTAACCACCAACGGCTCTCGGCTGAAGAAGTTCGCCCAGCCGCTGCAGCAGGCTGGCCTCAAGCGGCTCAACATCAGTCTGGATACCCTGGATCCCGAGCGTTTTAAGAACGTCACCCGCAACGGTAAGCTCGAACGGGTCCTGGACGGGATCGACGCCGCCATTGCCGCCGGATTTGAGCGCATCAAACTCAACGCCGTCGCGATGAAAGGCAACAACGACGACGAGGTGCTGGATCTGGTTGAGTTTGCGCGCGACAAGGGCGTGGACATCAGCTTTATCGAGGAGATGCCACTGGGGATCCTCAGTGAGGATCGGCGCAGCCACTCCCTGCTGACCAGCGGCGAGGTGCGTGAGATGATAGAAACCCGATACCTACTGATGCCAACCACGGAGAACACCGGCGGCCCAGCGCGCTATTTCCGCATGGCCGACAGTGACATTCGTATCGGTTTTATCAGCCCTCACAGCCACAACTTCTGTGATGAGTGCAACCGAGTTCGGGTAACCACCACCGGCGAGTTGCTGCTGTGCTTAGGCAATGAGAACTCTATCGATCTGAAAGCCATCCTGCGTCAGTCGCCGGACGACATCGAGCCGCTAAAGCAGGCGATCCTCGAAGCCATGGGCAATAAACCTGAGATGCACCATTTCTCGACCGACGGCGAAACCCAGATCCTGCGCTTTATGAGCCACACTGGCGGATAACCGCGTACGCGGTTAGCTATCAGCTATCAGCTATCAGCTGATAGCTGATAGCTGATAGCTGATAGCTGATAGCTGATAGCTGCTCTGACAACAAAAAAGCCGCACTCATCGAGTGCGGCTTTTTCGTAAAAGATGGGGTGGCTAACGGGACTTGAACCCGCGACAACCGGAATCACAATCCGGGACTCTACCAACTGAGCTATAGCCACCACTGAAACAGTGATGCAGCAGACACGCTGCTCAACGACACAATGGAAGCGTAGACAATCGTCCACTGCAGACCAAATCGTATCATTGGATATTTGCCGAACGGCTTCAGCAAACAAGAAAGATGGGGTGGCTAACGGGACTTGAACCCGCGACAACCGGAATCACAATCCGGGACTCTACCAACTGAGCTATAGCCACCATCGAATATATTGCGTCGGACCATAGAAAATGGCGCGCCCAAGAGGATTCGAACCTCTGACCTTTGCCTCCGGAGGGCAACGCTCTATCCAGCTGAGCTATGGGCGCATCCTTGACGGCGGGTATAATACTCAAGCCACCGGTTGTCGTCCACGAATAATTCATTCCGACGGCGCGGCTGGCACATTTTTGACCAAACTGTGCAAGGGCTGTTCAGTTTCATCCTAAAAACCGCAATGCCGGCAATTTTTCGGCCCGGCTAACTCAGGCCATACCCTTCGCCGTGTTTTATCAAGAGCAACCTCACGTCAATCACCGCTCAGTTCCCCAGGCACAATTGCAGCACTGAGTTGGGCCTGCTGCTGACACTCTGGCCCTACTTCTTGTTAAGCATCGCCCGCATCATGGCGATGTTGCTCTTGCCGGTCTGCTGACGCTGCTCGGCGGAAGGTTTTTTCTGCCGCGCTTCCCACACCAGATCGTCCTGGGGCAGCTCCAACAGGAATCGACTGGGCTCGCACTTGAGCTGCTCACCGTATTGGCGCCGCTCCTTACACAGAGTGAAGAACAGCTCCCGCTGCGCCCGGGTAATGCCCACATAGGCCAGTCGGCGCTCCTCCTCGACATTGCCCTCGTCCAAGCTGCTCTGGTGCGGCAATAAGCCCTCCTCGGCGCCCACCAGGAACACGTAGGGAAACTCCAACCCCTTGGAGGCGTGCAGGGTCATCATCTGCACCTGATCCGACTCCTCGTCCTCATTGTTGCGCTCCATCATGTCGCGCAGGGTCAGTCGGGTCACTACCTGGGCCAGGGTCATCGCCTCTTCCAGATCGTCGCCCTCCAACATATCGGTGATCCAGCGATACAGCTCGGACACGTTTTTCATCCGCATCTCCGCCGCCTTCGGGCTGGGCGAGGTATCGTACAGGTGATCCTCGTAGTTGATGCCGCGGATCATCTCCTTAAGCGCTTCCAGCGTATCGCCGCGCTGTGCCCGGTCGCCCAGCTCCACCAGCCAGCGCGTGAACACCATGGCCGTTTCCGCGCCTTGTGGCGGCAGCGCCTGCTCGATCTCCGGATCGAAACACGCCGCAAATAGGCTGATCTGCTTACGGTTGGCCAAACGCCCGATCTTCTCCAGCGTGGCAGGCCCCATGCCGCGCTTGGGCACATTGCAGATCCGCAAAAACGCGTTGTCGTCATCCGGATTCACCAGCACCCGCAGATACCCCATGATGTCCTTGATCTCCGAACGGCTGAAGAAGCTGGTGCCACCGGAGATCTTGTAAGGAATGCGGTTGGTCATCAACGCTTTCTCAAAGATCCGGGCCTGATGGTTGCCCCGATACAAGATGGCGTAATCCTTGTGCTTGGCGTGGTTCATAAACTTGTGCCGCACCAGGGTGGCCACCACCCGTTCCGCCTCGTGCTCCTCATTATTGGCGGTCACCACGGTCAGCGGCTCGCCATAGTTGAGGTTGGCGCGCAGGGTCTTGTCATAGACGTGCGGGTTGTTGGCGATCAGGATGTTGGCCGCCTTCAGAATGCGCCCGGAGGAGCGGTAGTTCTCCTCCAGCTTAACCAACTCCAGATTGGGGTAGTCCTTGCCCAGCAGCACCAGGTTCTGCGGCTTGGCGCCACGCCAGGAGTAGATGGACTGATCGTCATCGCCCACCACGGTAAAACGGGCACGCTCGCCAACCAATTGCTTCACCAGCTGATACTGACTGGTGTTGGTGTCCTGATATTCATCCACCAACAGGTAGCGAATGCGATCCTGCCACTTCTCGCGCACCGCTTGATTGCTGGACAGCAGTACCGTCGGGATCATGATCAGATCATCAAAATCCAGCGCGTTATACGCCGTCATATGGTCGCGATAACGGGCATAGAGCTCGGCGTGCAGCACCTCTTTCTCGCCTTGGGCGATGCGCTGAGCCCGCTCCGGCAGCACCAGATCGTTCTTCCAATCGCTGATCTGCTTGATCAGCTGCTGCAGCTGATCCTTATCTTCCAGCAGCTCATCCTCGGTCAGCTCCTTGAGCAGCGCCAGCGTGTCCTGATCGTCAAACAAGGAGAAGCCCGGCTTGAGTCCCAGCACCTTGTGCTCGCGGCGGATGATGTCGAGACCGAGGGTGTGGAAGGTGGAAATACGCAGGCCGCGGGCCTCGCCTTTGCCCAGCGTCCCGGCGATCCGCTCCTTCATCTCCCGCGCCGCCTTATTGGTAAAGGTCACCGCCGCAATATGACGCGCCTTATAGCCGCACTGCTGAACCAAATAGGCGATCTTATTAATGATCACCCGAGTCTTGCCGGATCCGGCGCCCGCCAGCACCAGACAGGGCCCGGAGACGTAGGTAACGGCTTGTTGTTGGGCCGGATTGAGTTTCATCGGCAAGAGGATCCTTCAGTAAAATGGGCGCGCAGTTTACCCCAATTACGCGACCGATAGGATCGCAAGATTGAGATCACAATCTGCTACTATACGAGAAAATCGACCAAGGGATGGACCTATGCTGAACCCACAAAAACTGGAAGAGCTCGCACAACAACTGGCAAGCACCCTGCCCCCAGGCGTTAAAGCCGCTGCCGATGAGTTTGAAGTGAAAGCCAAAAGCGTGCTGCAAAGCCAACTGAGCAAACTCGATTTCGTCTCCCGCGACGAGTTCGACCGGCAAACGGCGGTCCTAGCCAAAACCCGGATGATGGTTGAGCAGCTCGAAGCCCGCCTCGATGCACTGGAGACGCCGGCGCCAGAACAAAGCGACGCCGAGTAAGGCGCACAACCGCAGAAAAAACGGGCCCGAGCCCGTTTTTTTGTGCCCGCTCTGGCCCCGATGGGTCACTCGCCATATGCTTAGGGGCGAGTTATCCAAACCAGTTCGGAGTCCCACCCTGTGATCTACAACGTCATCCTTGTCGCCGTCGCCCTTATCGCCCTCTATTTCGTGTTTAAGGCCAAACGCTATCAACGCGAGCATCAGGACGCCAACCAAAACGCCAAGGCCAAACTGGACGCGCTGCAGGCCGACGCCGAACGCGCCTGCGGCGATTGGGCTCAGGGCAGCAATGCCAAACTCGAAACCAAGACCGCGCTCAAGCAGGGCCTAAGCCAGGCCTTTGAGTTTGGCGCCGAGCTGGTGGGCGAGCGCCAAAGCGTCGACAGCAAGGCGATCAAGGCCGTGCTGGCCGATTACCTCGAAGGGGAGCGCAACACTGAGGCCCGCTGGGCACTCTATCACCGCGCACTGCACTGCGCTGTGTTACTGGGCCAGAAAGCCGCCCAACCGAAAATGGCCGGCCAGATCGACTTCCAGATCAGCAAACTGCGCGAAGCGCTGGCTCGCGGCGACGTACCGGAAAATCGCTGATCCAGAGACCGTGCACCTAAGATAAAAAACGCCCCGGCTGAGCCGGGGCGTTTGGGTTTTCAATGGCGGCGATCAGCGCACCAAGTGGAGGAAGTGCAGATGCTTCTCATACTGCTCCACGATGTCACTGAGCACCTGCTCTCGGTTCCAGCCCATGATGTCGTAATCTTGACCCCCCTCGCGCAGATGCACCTCGGCACGGAAGTACTCCTGAGCCTCTTCATCCCCGGCAAACGCAGGTTGAGCATAGGCGCGTGGACGCACCGCATAGTAGAAATCGATCTCCTCACCGTGCAAGACCTCGAGCCAGACGCTGCCTTTCGCCTCATCGTGGGCGATACGCACGTCGATCTGCTCCATCTCCAGCAACTCCGCCACCGACACCATGGCGGGCTCGACCACGCACTTCAGATAACGCTCCACCTGCCCCTTGCGAGAAAAACGCACCACATTTTGTAGCCGAGTATCCCAGGACAGCGTCGCCCCGCCGGTCGTCGGGGCCAGATTGGTCTGGCTCAATGTCTCCCGTTTGGTTTGGTCCATTCGAAGCGCTTTGATCAAGCCATAGGTGCAGGCCAACAGGGCCACCGAGAAGGGTAACGCACTGGCAATGGTCGCCGTCTGCAATGAGGCCAGTCCCCCGGCATAAAGCAGCACCATAGCCACCAAACCGATCATGGCGGCCCAGAACACCCGCTGCATCACCGGCGTTTCATCCTGACCACCGGAAGCCAGCATATCCACCACCATGGCGCCAGAATCCGCCGACGTGACGAAGAACACAATGATCATCACAATGGCCACGGCGGAAAGCAACTGACTCATGGGGTAATGTTCAAGGAAGGCAAAGAACGCCAAGGCCACATCCTGTTCTACCACCTTGGCCAGTGCCTGATCGCCCTTATTGAGGATCAGATCGATCGCGCTGTTGCCAAACACCGACATCCAGAAAAAGGTAAAGCCCACCGGCACCACCAGCACGCCGGTAACAAATTCACGAATGGTGCGTCCGCGGGAGATCCGCGCGATGAACATGCCGACAAACGGCGCCCAAGACAACCACCAACCCCAATACAACAAGGTCCAGCCGCCCATCCACTCACTGGACTCATACAGATACAGATTGAAGGTCTTGTCCACCAAACTGGCCAGGTAGTTGCCCGAGTTATGGACGAACGCCTCCATCAGCCAAGAGGTGGGCCCAAGGAACACCACCAGCGCCAATAACGCCAGTGCCAACACCATGTTGAGCTCGGATAAGCGCCGGATCCCTTTCTCCAACCCAGTGGCCACTGACACCGTCGCCAACAGGGTGATCACCAGGATAAGGCCAATCTGTACGCTGCCCGCCACCGGTACCTCAAACAGATGATTGAGGCCTGCATTGACCTGCAGCACCCCATACCCGAGCGAGGTGGCCACCCCGAAGATGGTGCTGATGATGGCGAAGATATCCACCGCATGGCCGATGGGGCCGTAGATCCGATCCCCGATCAACGGGTGCAGCGCACTGCGTAGAGTCAGCGGCAAGTTATGACGATAGGCAAAGAACGCCAACATCAACGCCACCAACGCGTAGATGGCCCAGCCATGCAGGCCCCAATGGAAGAAGGTCAGCACCAGCGCCTCACGGGCGGCTTCGACCGTGCCCGGCACTTGCTCCGGCGGTGTCAGGAAGTGCATCACCGGCTCGGACACACCAAAGAACAGCAAGCCAATGCCCATGCCCGCGGAGAACAACATGGCAAACCAGGAGCCATAGCTGAATTGCGGTTGCGCATGGTCCGGTCCCAACTTGATATCGCCGAAACGCGACGCCCCCAGATACAGGGTGACCACCAAGATGATGGCCACCGTCATCACATAGAACCAACTGGCCTTGTCGAGGATCTGAGATTGCAGCGTGCCGAATTGCTCGGCGGCCGCATCGGGAAAGGCGGTTGCGAGGATCACCAGCAGGCAGATCAGCGCACTGGCCCCGAAAAACACCGGACGATTCAAGCTGCCAGAAGGCAGCTCTAGCGCCGGTTCAAGGGTATTCATAATGACTTCCTTTGACACTGATACAGCGTCTTCCTTGTCAAATAAAGCGCCCCGAACGATCCGGGGCGTACATCTTTTTCCCTGTTACATCAGCGCACTACGTGCAGGAAGTGCAGATGTTTTTCATACTGATCCAGCATGTCTCCCAACACCTGATCCCGACTCCAACCCATGATGTCGTAATCCTGGCCCCCTTCGGTCAGGTGGACCTCGGCGCGGAAATACTTGCTGTCCTCATCATCCACCTCTTCATCCGTCTGTACAAATGCCGGACGGAGATAATCCTTCGGTCGCACCTCATAGACAAAATCGATCTCCTCGCCGTGCGCCACCTCGAGCGCCACACGATTGGTATCCTCTTCGCGGCGCACTTCGACATCCACCGTCTGCTTACGCAGTTCGTTGGCCATCAATTCCATCGCCGGCTCCACCACATCATCGATAAAGCGATTGACATGACTACGACGAGGAAACTGCATCATGTTGCGTAAACGACGGTCCCAAGACACAGGATTGCGCGTAACTCGCGGCGCCAGAATGGCCGCCAACTGACTGTCCTTTTTCTGCAGATCCACCTGCAGCGCCTGCAGCAAACCGTACGAGGCCACCATTAAAATAATGGAGAACGGCAGCGCGCTGGCAATGGTCACAGTCTGCAATGCCGACAGACCGCCTGCGATCAACAGCACCACCGCCACCACACCAAGCAATGCGGCCCAATAAACCCGCTGCCACAATGGGGTGTCATCTTCACCGCCGGAGGCCAGCATGTTCACCACCATGGAGCCAGAATCCGCGGAAGTGACGAAGAACACCACGATCATCAACATTGCCAGCATCGACAACAGCGCGCTGAACGGGAACTGCTCGAGGAACACAAACAATGCCAATGACGAATCCTGACCGATCACCTCACCCAGGTGAACCACACCCTGATTGAGGATCAGATCAATCGCCGAGTTACCGAACACCGTCATCCAAGCCAGCGTGAAACCCGCCGGCACAAACAGCACCCCCATCACAAACTGACGGATAGTACGACCACGGGAGATCCGAGCAATAAACATGCCGACAAACGGCGACCAAGACAACCACCAGCCCCAGTAGAACAAGGTCCAGCCGCCAAGCCACTCTTTCGGGTCATAGGCATACAGGTTGAAGGTTTTTCCTACAATATCGGATAAGTAGTTACCTGTGTTCTCAACGAACATCTGCAGCAGATAGACCGTGGGGCCGAGTACCAGCACCAACAGGATCAAGCCCACCGCCAGCACCAGGTTGAGCTCAGACAGGCGACGAATGCCCTTATCCAGCCCGGTCACCACCGAGATGGTGGCCAAGGTGGTGATCGCCACGATCAGCACCACCTGAGATTGGGTCCCAATGGGCACATCGAACAGATAGTTCAAGCCCGCGTTGACCTGGGCCACGCCAAAGCCGAGCGAGGTCGCCACCCCAAACACCGTTCCCAGAATGGCAAACACATCTACCGCATGGCCGATAGGGCCGTAGATCTTGTCGCCGATAAGGGGGTAGAGCGCACTGCGCAGTGTCAACGGCAGATTATGCCGATAGGCAAAGAAAGCCAGGATCAGCGCCACAATTGCGTAGATCGCCCAGGCGTGCAGGCCCCAGTGGAAGAAGGTGATATTCATCGCCTCCTTAGCCGCCTCAATCGAGCCCGGCTCCCCTTCGGGGGGACTCATAAAGTGCATCACCGGCTCGGCGACACCAAAGAACATCAGGCCGATCCCCATGCCTGCGGAGAACAGCATGGCAAACCAAGACTTGTTATTGTACTTGGGCTCGGCATGATCCGGCCCCAACTTGATGTCACCAAAACGGGACAAGCCCAAGAAGGCCACAAACATCAAGATCACCGCGACGGTGAGAACGTAAAACCAACTGGCGTTAGCGATCACCGCCGCTTGGGTCGCACTGAAGCTGGACGCCGCTTGCTCAGGCAGAGCCACCGCGTAAGCAACGATGGCGAAGATCAGGGCCGTCGCCCAGCCGAACACTGGCGTATTTATTTTTGATTCGAGTTCGTACGATTGTTTTTCATCAGACATGGATCCTCCATAACGAAACCCTAAGGTTTCGGACTACTCACCACGACAGGCCGGGTGCTTGAATGGAAGGTTCACAGGGGAGGAAAACAGACACCTCGAGCCTTCATCTGGTCGAGTGGTACTGAAATTTGGTGCGCTGCGAGCATCCCATCAAGCGCGATTGTCGCGGTATGGGCAAGCCACCTAACGTCTGGATAGGGGACCGCCAAACCACAGCAGATCGTCGATCTGCCGGTATTAACAACGTGTCAGCATACGCGATCCCGCCAGATGACACTAATCACCCATGGATACTACTCACGCCCCTTGAGCCAACTCGGCTCACTCACCACCCCGACCACCTGCGCCAAGGCCAGATCCGGCGCAAACTCATCGAGTTGAATGGTTACCTGACCGGACGCCGGATCCACCGCCACCACAGTGCCCAGGCCCCGGCGTTTCGGCAGACTCGGTGCCATCGCCTCACCCGGGCCGATCTGCGCGATCCGTCCCGAAGTCATCACCGCAATGGGATCACACAGCTGCAGCGTCTCCGCCACCGAGTGACTGATGAACAGCAGCGGTATGCGCGCCGAAACCCGTTGCAAAAAGTCCAGCAGGTGCTGACGGCTGGCCATATCCAGCGCCGCCAACGGCTCATCCAGCAGCAACAAACGCGGCGCCGCGATCAGGGCCCGGGCGATGGCCACCCGCTGGCGCTGACCGGCCGAGAGTGAGGGCGCGGGCTGATCCAACAACTCACTAAAACAGCACTCATGCGCCAACTCTTGGATGGAGAAGATCGGCTGCCGGGTCTGACGCAACGCCAGTGCTAAGTTTTGCCGCACGGTCAGGTGAGGGAATAGGCGACTATCCTGAAATACCAAGCCAATACGGCGCTTATCGATGGGCACAAAGATCCCCGCCGCCGTATCCTGCAGCACCTCACCGTCGAGCACAATGCGCCCCGGCAAGCCCCGCTCCAGACCGGCGATCGCCCGGATCAAACTGGTTTTGCCCACCCCGGACGGGCCAAACACCCCCAGCGCTCCGTCCATCACCTGATCCAACTGCAGATCAAACTCAAACTCCCCCAGCTTCCCCGCCAAGGCCAACTCTAAACGCATCGCCACTACCAATAACCCCAACGACGTTTCCGTCGATCCATGCCGACATAGATAAACAGCAGCAACACCAGCGAGGTGATCAACAGCCCCGCCGCCAGCACATGCGCGCGGACATATTCCAGCGCTTCGACATGCTCAAACAGGGTAATGGCGATCACCTGGGTTTCGCCAGGAATGTTACCGCCGATCATCAGCACCACACCAAACTCGCCCAGGGTATGGGCAAATCCCAACATGCCCGCCAGCACGAAGCTGTGCCGGGTCATGGGAAACACCACATGGGTAAAGCGCTGCAGCTTACTCATCCCCAGCGTCGCCGCCGCCTCCAGTTCCCCTTTGCCCAAGGTGGTGAACGCCGCCTGCAGCGGCTGCACCACAAACGGCAGCGAGTAGAGCATGGAGCCCAGCACCAGGCCGGTGAACGAGAACGCTAGGGTCGAGCCGGTCAGCGCCTGATAGGTCTGACCGGGAAAATATTGCGGCGAGAACAGCAACAGCAGATAAAACCCCAATACCGTCGGCGGCAGGATCAGCGGCAGCGCCACCAACGCCTCCGCCAACGGACGCCAACGGGCTCGACTGTGAGCTAACCACCAAGCCAACGGCGGCGTCACCAATAGGAGCAGTGCCGTACTGATCAACGCCAACTTGACGGTGATCCACAACGCCTCCAGATCGGACGGCATCAACCACTCAGTCAAGGCGATACCCCGCGTCGGTCAATGCCCCCTCTTGGGTGAGCAGGAAATCCACCAACTGCCGGGCCAACTCAGGCTCATCGGTGCGTTTGAGCACCACCCCCTGCTGTAATATCGGCGTGTGCATCTCTGCTGGCACCACCCAATACTCAGACGCGGGCACTGCAAAGGCGTGCAACTGCGCTAAGGCAACAAAGCCTGCGGCCACATTGCCACTTTCGACATACTGAAAGGTCTGCAAGATGTTGCTGCCACGCACGATGTTGCGACCAAATTCATCAGTCCGTTCAGAACGCTCAAGCACCTCTCGGGCCGCCTCGCCATAAGGTGCAATGCGCGGGTTGGCCATCGCCAATCGCCCCTGCCATTGCATAAAGTGCTGCTTCGTCACCGACTCTCCCGGCACTCCCGGCTGCCAATAAGCCAGAACGCCGGTGGCGTAAGTAAACGGCTGACCGATGATGAGCTCCTGCTGCGCCAACAATTCTGGCCGTTCATTATCCGCCGACAGAAACAGATCGAACGGCGCCCCGTGGAGGATCTGGGTGTATAGAGCACCGGATGCGCCGGAGGATAGACGCACCTTAACGTCATTCTCTTGTTCAAACTGTTCCGCCAGTGGGGCTAAAGTGCTGCGAAAATTTGCCGCTACTGCAACATTCAGCTCTGGCACTGCCCAGGCTGGGCTGCATGCCAGCCACATTACGGCCAGCAACCCGATACATCGCATCCGATCCTCAAATTTATTGGAGTGTATGCGGTTCACTATGTCACGGCCACTAGCTGGGAAAAACCCACAATGCTCAGAAGTTTGATATCCACAGAGTCTGCTCATCTTTCAGCCCCACGAGTGAATGCTATCGAGCACTGTGCACAGAACCCCCAAAACAGCACAAGGCGCACACTACAACAAGAAAATTAAAAAAGATCTTCACCAAAACAGTAAAAAGTATGCAGAGCGAAGATTATTACCCATGTTTAATCCGAATTGAGCAGTGGGTCCCGCTGACACCACAACCCCAACCAAAGTCACAAAACACACCCCTAATGGCGAACTTTCCTCAGCCTGCAAAATCGCAGCTTTTATTTGTCATTTATGGATAACCCGCCGTGATCTTGGTTCAAATTAACTTCAGGGACGAGTAAAAACATTCGCTTCACTCTGCTGACAATATCGGTCAGTTACCCCGACCAAACAGCCACGGGATAGAAATAGTTATCACTTGGCTACGCCCCTCACCTTTTGAACGAATTGCACAATCGCATTTCATGAAATTGCTGTTTTTAAATTTGCCGTCAATTGCCATTCTGAGCCGCATAAAAGCATAAAGTGTTTCTTATATTTGGAGTTCAATGATGAGCATCAACAGGCGTACCTTCTTGAAAGGGGCATCAGCCTTTGCCTTTTCTTCCGGTCTGGTCGGTTGCAGCAGCAGCGATGACAATGATGATGAGATCATCACCCCGGAACCACCATTCGATCACACTCAACACGTCACCTGTCCACGTAACTGTGGCGACCGCTGTAGCCTATTGGTGACCACCAAAGACGGGGTTGCTACTGCCATCACTGGTGATGATCGCCATCCAGTCACTGCTGGAACTCCATGTGTTAAGGGCCACGCCTACCTACAATCGGTATATAGCCCAGATCGATTGCAGCAGCCTCTCAAGCGTGTCGGCCCAAAAGGACCTGGTGCCCGTTTCGAACCGATTACATGGGAAGAGGCTTATGATGCTGTCGCTGCGGGCCTAAAAGAAGCGGTTGATAATCACGGTGCCAACTCTGTTTCCTACTACAAATACTCCGGTTACGGCGGCATGTCTGGTGTTGCAGGTCCCTACCGCTTCTTCCATCGCCTCGGCAGTCGCAAACTGGAAGAGCACATCTGTGCCAGTGCTGGTTACCACGGCATGAGTTCCATTCTTGGTGAGTTTATTGGCCCGAGTCCGGAAGATTACGTCAATACCCAGTGCTACGTATCCTGGGGTACCAACGAGCAATCCACCAACATCCACCACCTCAAGTTTATTAATGAAGCTCGGGACAAAGGTGCGAAAATCCTGGTGGTCAACTCAGCCCGCACGCCAATGGCTTCTCAGGCCGATATTTGGCTGCAGCCAACACCGGGTACCGACGCAATGTTGGTACTGGGGATCTGTAAAGTGCTGATCGAAGAGAATCTGCACGATACCGGCTTCATCGCCGCCAATACCCAAGACTTTGATGCACTGGTAGAGCGCGTCGACGAGTTCACCCACGAACAGATCGCCAAGCACACCGGCGTTTCAACCTACCAGTACCAACAGTTTGCTCGCGCTTACGCCGGCGTCGATGCCGCTATCATTCGTATCGGCTATGGCCTGCAGCGAACTCTGAACGGTGGTCGCATTGTCCGTTCCATCCCAATGATGGCCGCATTAACGGGCAACTTTGGCCGCCCTGGTGCCGGCGTTACCTATTTGAATACTCAAGCGGGTTGCCGAAACGGCGCATGGGCAAATGGAGCTCACCTGACGCCAGAAGATATTGAGAAGCAACGAACAACCGTCAGCATCAACGAATACGCCCGAGCTTTGGTGCCAGAAACCTACGTTCAGCCCGATGGTACAGAAGGGCCCATGGCCTATGGCGAATCTTGCGACCCCATTAAGGCCTTTGTGTGCTGGAACTCGAACCCGATGGCCATCGCACCGAATACCGCCTTGTTTGAGAAAGGGTTAATGCGTGAAGACCTGTTCAGCATCGGCGTCGACTTGTTCATGACTGACACCATGGAATACATGGATTATGTCTTGCCTGCTGCCAGCTTTATTGAGCAAGAGGACACCAGCGACAGTTATCACGCTTATTACACCCAACACAGTCATAAGCAGATCGATCCACTGTTCCAGTCCAAGACAAACTACGAGATCTTTACCACCCTGGCAAAAAAGATGGGCTTTGATGACCCGGATTTTGACCTGACGGCAGAAGAGTTGAACCGTCAGGCATTTAACGGTGATATCAGCTACGACGAGTTTAAAAAACAGGGCTTCTACATGCCACCGGGTATCACCTACCCATGGCGCAAGGATTTCGACTGGCCAACCGCCAGTGGCAAGATTGAATTCAAAGACACCAGCGGTAACTACTTCGATGCCGAACGCTTCCACCCGGTGATCGATATCGGCACCCCGGAAACCGATGCCCATGACTACTTCGGCATGAGTGACGGCGAGAAAGCGCGTGAATTCCGTCTGTTGTCGCCTGCGCACGCCAAGATGAATAACTCACAGTGGGCCAACATCAAGTACACCCGCAACTTGCCGGCACACACCGTGTATGTGCACCCACAAGATGCGGCAGATAAGGGTATCTACGACGGTGCACCGGTAGAACTGACCGCCACCCGTCATAATGACGAGGTGGTCAGCATCGTCTACACCGCCAAGGTTGAGCCTATGACGGCTCCAGGCACCCTGCTTGTGTGGAAATGTTCCTGGAAGAAGACCAACCCGAACGGCAGTAATACCGCCATTAACATGATCACTAACTGTGATCTGACTGACATGAACAACGGCTCTACCTTCCACGCCACGCGCGTTGATATCAGCCTGGCCTAAGCCCTAAGGATCTCTCATGACTAAACAACTTGCGTTCGTCTTCCGTCAGGAAAACTGTGTCGGCTGTGAGGCCTGTACAGTGGCATGTCAGGCCAAAAACAAGCTGGATGAAAAGCGGATGTACCGCCAGATCAGCTGCCACGATCGGCTCAGCCAGCAAGGTCGCTCGGTTCAGGTTTTCTTAAGCCAGTCCTGCCACCACTGTGAAAACCCATACTGCGTCAAAGCCTGTGCTTATGGGGTCTATAGCAAGCGCGCTGACGGCATCGTGGTACAAAACCTCGAGAACTGTGTTGGCTGTGGTCAGTGTGTGCGTGACTGCCCACACGGTGCACTGGCGATGGAAGATATCAATGGTCGCAACCGCGCCACCAAGTGCGATATGTGTGCCGAACTGATTGATGCTGGCGAAAAACCTGCCTGTGTTCGAGGCTGCCCGGTACAGGTATTGGATGTCATGCCACTGGAAGAAGCGGTCCAACTGCCAGGCGCCCAACTGTACGGCCACGGCTACAGCGACTTTGGCAATAAGCCTAATACCGTGATCATCCGTAAGCGCAGCTAATTATTGAGCTACGGTGTAAGACGGTCCGCCATTGCGGGCCGTTTTTTTTGATTCAAAAACAGAGCAACGTGCCGGATCGCCGATTATGCCGCAAAGGGCAACCGGTCGGAAGTCGGCCTAGCGTTAGGCGAAGTTATTTTGAGAGCGGCAGATCGCATTGGTCGCTCAATAACCCAAACTCCTAACCTGTCGATATCGTGACAGCTAGAAGTCTGGATTGAAAGAAACGTCATGTTGGAGTTAGAAAGGACACTTTGTGCTTTTTAGCTCACGATCGCGCCTCAAGACGAGCAAGCGATAACACGGATTCAAGTCTTCTGGTGCTGACTCGCCTCAGACCCACACAAAGCCAGCCAAACAGGTTCTAGCCAGAGGAGAAACAAGGAAATTATTTGTACAAAGGCACCGGCACAACAGTCACCGATAATGCCTGACTCAGGCCATCTAACGTAGACTCAGCCAGCAGCGCCAACTGTTGGTAAAGCTCCGTCTGTGCAGAGTCATTCATACACTGAAGAAAACGTCCGGACCAAGGTAGCAAATGCACCCCCAACAGCTCACTGACCGCTTCATCCTGCTGCTGAAGCAACAAATGCGCCGTCGCCCCCAGCATTAAACCGAAATGATCCAGTGGCTGAGCCTCACTCAGTTCAAACTGTATTTGGTGTTGTTTGCAAAACGCCTGATAGGCCACCGAACTTTCTGCAAACAAACGGTTTTCACGACTGGTATAAACCGAGCCCCATGGATAGGCCTTGCGCCCTTTCGGTGCCAGCAAGAGATCGTAATGATCTTGCTTTAGTTGCTCGAACGGTACATAAGTCACCCCTCGCTGCAACTGCTCCGTCAGCGGCTTCTGCGCCAACCATTGTGGCCAATGTTCAAAGACAGCCTCTTTATCTAAGGCTTCAACGGTACTGGCCTCGAGCGGCCGGTAAAACAGAGTGGCAAGCACATCTAGGGCCGCCAGGGTTTCTTGTCGTTGTTCTGTGGACAGCATAGATCCTCACTGTTTGTAACTGTGTTCTTCCTGCAGTAGAACACAGTTACCCTGAGGGGTATGCGGGGTGGATCTCGATCTGAACAGCGTTTTTCACCCACAAAAAAAACCGGCGGATATGCCGGTCTTTTTGTCTATTTTTTCATTAAATACCTACACGTTTGCGCGGCATGCCCACCTTGTAGGAATCAATAGGATTAAAATTGGATCGGCTGGGACTGCGGCACGTGGCAGGTCAGGCATTGATAATAATGACCATCCAGTTTCGCGTCATCGCCATAGTGACGTTCGGACATCTTCTGCTTGCCGCGACTGTGGCACATGACACAGCCGTTGCGCTTGAGCGTGATCGGGTAGTCAGCTTTGTGCGGAATGATCGGGGTCATCCCCTCCAGCTCAACCGCCACCGACACTCCGCGACTGGGGAATTCCACCGCCTGCGGTACCGGACTGGTTGCCGCTACGGCGACATCACCACGGGTCGACAACGGCGCTTCGCCTGCGGGCTCACTGCCCAACTGACAGCCAGCCAACAGCAACACTAAAGCCGCAGCCGATACGTTCAATTTGTTCATACTCGGCTCCTTACGCCTTGGTCACTTTAACCGGACATTTCTTGTAATCGGTCTCTTTCGAGATCGGATCGGTCGCATCCAGCATCAGCTTGTTGATCAGCTGACTCGAGTCGAAAAACGCCATAAAGATCCGACCCCTTGGCATGCTGTAGCGCCCCTGGGTCTGGACCCGGCTGCGCACCTCGCCGCGCCGGTTGGAGACCACCACAGCATCGCCATTTTCAAGGCCGCGCACGGCCGCATCTTCTGGGTGCATAAACACCTCGGCATTGGGTGCCGCTTTGTCCAGCTCAGGCACACGGCGGGTCATGGTGCCAGTGTGCCAGTGTTCCAGAATACGCCCGGTACACATCCACAGATCGTGCTCGCTGTCCGGCGCCTCGGCAGGCGGCTCATAGATGTTGGCGATGATCACCGCCTTGCCGTCATTGTGGCCATAGAACTCAAAGTCCTTGCCCGCTTTCACATAGGGATCCAGCCCCTCTTTGAAACGCCACAAGGTCTCCTTGCCGTTAACTACTGGCCAGCACAACCCCTCACCGTTGAAGTAGGCATCGAAGTCGCCCAGATCGTGGGCATGGCCACGGGTAAAGCCAGCGTATTCTTCGAACAGCCCTTTTTGCACATAGAAGCCAAATACGTCGTTTTCGTCGTTAAAACGGCCCTTACATTCGCGGGAGTTAAACTTGTCCACTTCGCCATTGGCAAACAGCACGTCGAACAGACTCTTACCCCGGTACTCCGGCGCCTGTGCCAGCTGCGCTTCCGTCCAGACGTCCTCTATCGCAAAGCGCTTGGAAAACTCCATCATCTGGCGCAGATCGGAGCGTGCGCCAGGGATGGGTTTCACCATTTGGTGCCAGTACTGGCCGCGACGCTCGCCGTTGCCGTAAGCGCCTTCTTTCTCAACCCACATCGCACTGGGCAACACCACATCCGCAACGGAAGCCGTCACCGTCATGTAGGCATCCGACACCACGATGAAGTTCTCCGGATTAAGGTAACCCGGCAGCGCCTCTTCATTAATGTTCGGTCCGGCCTGCAGATTGTTGGTGCACTGGGTCCAGTAGCAATTCATCAGCCCATCTTTCAATGCCCGGTTCTGCGCCACGGCATCAAAGCCCGGCGTCGCAGGGATAGTGCCTTCCGGCAATTGCCAGCGCTTCTCGGCGTATGCGCGGTGCTGGTCGTTCATTACCACCATGTCCGCCGGCAAGCGGTGGGCAAAGGTGCCCACTTCGCGAGCGGTACCGCAGGCCGAGGGTTGACCGGTCAGCGAGAACGGGCTGTTGCCCGGCGTCGAGATCTTGCCGGTCAGCAGATGGATGTTGTAGATGGAGTTGTTCACCCACACGCCGCGAGTGTGCTGGTTCGCCCCCATACACCACAGACTCATCACCTTGCGTTTGGGATCAGCATATTGCTGCGCCAACTTCTCCAGCTGCGCTATCGGCACGCCGGTTTGCTGCGCGGCATACTCAGCGGTATAGGCAGACAGGAACTCGGCGTACTGGGCAAAATCGATCGGGGTCGTCTTACCGGAGCCACGGTTTTTAGCGGCTTTTTCCAATGGGTGCTCAGGGCGCAGGCCGTAACCAATGTCCGACTCTGCAACGGCAAACTTGGTGTGTTGATCCACAAAGTCCCAATTCACCGCATCGTTCTGGATGATGTAGTTAGCGATAAAGTTGAGCAGCACCTGATCCTGATGCGGTTCAAACACCATGCCATTGTCGGCAAACTCAAACCCACGATGCTGATAGGTCGACAGTACGTGCACCTGGCACCCGTCATGACTCAAGCGGCGATCAGTAATGCGGTTCCACAAGACCGGGTGGGCCTCTGCGGCATTGGAGCCCCACAACACGATGGTGTCTGTGTGTTCGATGTCATCATAGGTGCCCATCGGCTCATCAATACCAAAGGCGCGCAGCATCGCCACTACGGCGGAAGCCATGCAGTGACGGGCGTTGGCGTCGATATTGTTGGAGCGGAACCCGGCCTTCATCAACTTAACGCCGGCGTAGCCTTCCCATACGGTCCACTGACCGGAGCCAAACATGCCGACCGAGCCCGGACCCTTCGCTTTCAGGCTGGCCTTCCACTTGGCGGCCATCTCGTCGTAAGCGCGATCCCAACTGACCGGCGTCAGCTCGCCATCTTTGGCGTACTGGCCATGCTTCATCCGCAGCAATGGCTGGGTCAATCGCCCGTAGCCATACATCACCTTCGACAGGTAGGCCCCTTTCACACAGGCCATGCCCTTGTTCACCGGGCTGTCCGGATTGCCTCGGGTCGCCACAATGCGGTTATCTCGGGTGCCAACCAAGATGCTACAACCCACGCCACAGAAGCGGCAGGGCGCTTTATTCCAGGTGATGTCATCCGCGCCTTCGGCGGCCTGTACCATCTTTACCGGGATCGCCGCACCCGCCGCAGTTGCTGCCGCCATGGCGGCATTGGCTTTAATAAACTGTCGTCTATCCATCTTCACTGCTTTGCTTCCTCTTGCTCATCAAGGGTTTCGACCCGGTGGTAGGTCAGTGCGGCCGACAGGACGCCATCGAGATTAACCAGGCGGTCCATCGCGCTGCGCATGGCACCTTGGCTGCTGCGCTCCAACGTCACCACCAGCTTGCCGCTGTCGGTCACGGAGTGGATCTCGCTGCCTTCCAGCGCGTGAATGGCTGCGCGCACATCAGACACACGATCTGGCTGGCTGTGCACCACAAAGCTGGTGATGTGATATTCGTTGGACACAGGACACCCTCTGCTCTGAATTCAAAGCCCCATGATGAAAACTGACGCAAATGAGAGGTATACCCCTTCGGAGGTAATCAAAAGAAAGCGTGAAGCGGATCACAAGGCGACGTCAGGAAAATGACGATTCCGCGATAATTGCACAAAGGAAGGACAAGCGAACGCCTTTGACTGGCATTGAAGGCCAGGTTTACTTAGAAGGTAAAAGCGTCAAACACCTTGTTCACCGTCGCAGGTAAGACCGCTCACAGCCCACTCGGCAAGTGCGCAACGGGTGCCCCAATACTTGGGCATAGAGCAAGCCCACAGCCCTGCTAACTGAGACTCCGACGCCACTTATGAGCGATCAACCCCATCGAGCTACGCCGGCATTGTCGGCCTGAGTCTTGCGGTCAATCGGATCGTTCAAGCCACCAAATGGGCCAAACTCATCAACTCCGCCATATTTTCCACCCCCAGTTTGCTCATCACGCGCGCCCGGTGTACCTCGATGGTCCGCACCGTCACAAACAGCTCTGCGGCGATCTGTTTATTGGTCAGCCCCTTCACCACCAAGCGGAAAACCGACAGCTCACGCTCGGTCAAACCGGATAGGCGACAGCGTAATCGCTGCAGCTCCCAACGCTGCTGACTGACCCCGATCGCCTCACGCAATGCCCGCGCCAGATCTTGCCCCTTAACCGGTTTCTGAAAGAAATCATGGGCACCTTGCAGGAACGCCTCCCGCACCATAGGCACATCACCATGGCCGGTCAGAAAGATCACCGCAATGGGACTGCCCACCTCCAGCAGCCGCTGATGGATCCTCTCGCCAGACAAACCCGGCATCCGACTGTCGAGGATCACGCAACCGGGCGCGGTCAGATCCACCGTCTCTAAAAACGTCGCGCCACAGTTGAAGCAACGCAGCTCGAAGCCGTAGCTTTTCATTAAGAAACACAGAGAATCCAGCACCGCCAGATCATCATCGACAAGATAAATTGAGCCGCACTCGTCCACCATTACCTCCAACCCGTCGCCTACGAGGGCACGTTGACCATAACCAAGCCCCCGCAAGCCGACAAGCCACCCCGGCATCAAGCTTCGATCTTATTGATCTAAAGCATTAATTACCCATTATTCAATCGCTAAGATGCCTCTCTGGCCCATCGCTCGGGATACCGTCCAATGACATGGAAAACCGGATGCCGTTATCCCTTCAAATGGCTGAGTTGTTTCCTGCTTCTCCTGTTTAGCGCCATCGGCCATGCCCAGTCGCCCATTCAACCGCTGATCATTGGCGTCTTAAACGACTGGGGGGATCAACAAACCCGAGCACGCTGGCAAGGGCTGCTGGAATACCTCAATACCCAGCTGCCGGCCAACCACTTCGCCATTGAGCCACTGGCGCATGACGCACTGGCCGACGCCCTAAAACAGCGCTCAATACAGCTGGTCATTACCGATCCCGGCCACTATCTGCTACTCGCCAACCGGTATCCGCTGTCACAGTTGGCCACCTCGCGCTCCCTGCGGCACTGGGGCAGCGCCTACGCCAGCGGCTCCGCCATCTGGGTTCGTGCCGATAGCGATTACTACAATATCTTCGATCTCAAGCAGATCTCTATCATTGCCAACCACCCGGCCGATCTTGAAGGGTATCAAGCCGTCGCCGGTGAGCTGCTGCGCCATGGGCTGGATCCCAAGCGCTATCTCAAGCGGGTCAAGTTTCGCGATCTGTCTCATCACGCGTTACTCGCGCAAGTGCAACAACAACAGAGTGACGCCGCCATCGTGCCCTTTTGCGCCAAGGAGCGTTTGGTTGAACAGGGCCTCTATGACAATGGCGACTTTCGCCTGATCAACGCCATGCCACTGGACAGCGGCGAATGCCAAAGCAGTACCGCGCTCTACCCCGGCCTGACCATTTCGAGCACCGATGAGGTTTCAGACCATCTGGCCACCACCATTACCCGGGCGCTGCACAACCTGCCGCCCGAACACCCGGCCGCAGAGCAGGCCGAGATCCTCGGCTGGGTTGCCCCCATCAGCTTGTTATCGGTTCAAAGCCTCTATCAGCAACAACACCTATTGCCCTCGAACCAAGGTCGATTAAACCGCCTCACGCTCTGGTTGCAACGCAATCAGCACTGGGCCTGGCTCTCACTCATCGCGCTGTTCTCGGCGGCGATCTACCACTGCTGGATCGAATATCGCTACCATCAGAAAAGCACCCATCTGATCGGCACCGAACGACGCCTGAGAACCGCCGCACTTCAATTGCAGCGCCTTGAAAACAGCGCCATCCTCGGTGAGATCGGCGCCGGCCTGGCGCACGAAGTGAACCAACCCATCGCGGCGATCAGTGCCTACAGTGAAGGCGGGCTGCATCGTCTGCCGGCGGATTGTCCGGCGGAATATGCGGAAGTGCTGAGCAAGATCCAACTGCAAGCCGATAAAGCCGGCGCCATCGTCCACCGGATCCGTCGTCTGTTGAAGCAGCAAGATGCCGCCATCCAATCCTTGACCCTTGCCCCCTTAATCGACGACTGCTTGCTGTTGTTGGATATGGAGTTTAAACAGCAAGCCTTCCAGCCCAACGTTGAATACCATGGAACGCCCTCCTGCCTGCAGGGCGATCCGGTCGGCCTACAACAAGTCATCCTCAATCTGCTCAAAAACAGCCTGGATGCGCTCAAGCAAAACCCACCCGAGCGCCCACCCGAGCTGTTGATCCGCGTCCAATTCAGTGCAGATCAGATCGCGCTCACCATTGAAGATAACGGCCCCGGCCTGAGCCAGCCGGTGCACTCCCTACTCTCACCCTTTTATTCCACCAAACCCAAGGGCTTGGGCCTCGGTCTCGCCATTTGCGTCGATGTGGCCGAAGCCCACGGCGGACAGTTCACCCTAAGCAATCGTCCTGAGCACGGCTGCCAAGCCGTGCTGATCCTGCCGCTGCGCGGTCACCCATAAACCGGAGCACCTTGCCCTCACCAGAGCACACCAGACGCTCAGCCGGCTCAGCAACGGGCCGTCGAGCGTCCCATCCTGTGCCGTGAACATCGGCGGCGCGGCCCTTTTTCTGCCATGTGGCAAACCACAATTGACGCCTTTGGCTCCGTGTCGCAGGGCGCAATGAACTTGGCTCAAAATGACTATTTTTACCCTAAAAAACCCAATTACTGTGGTTTACCACAATATCCTGAACGCCATGCGCTGCTTATAAACGGGCCATCCCCCTTTCCTCTCTCGGAAGGGATTGTTCTCACGAGCAAGCCAAAAGGACTTCATTATGACGATGAACCGGCGTTCATTTCTTCAGATCGCAGGCGCCAGCTCCGCCGGCTGTGCCCTGGCGAGTTTTCTCCCCGGTACCCTCGGCGCCCTCGCGCCCAGCCCACTGATCGCCACCGGCAAGCGGACGCCGAGTATCTGCGAGATGTGTTCAACCCGCTGCCCCATCTCAGCCCGTGTGGTGGATGGGCGCAACGTATCGATCTTGGGTAACCCTAATGCCAAAGCGTTTGGCGGCAAGGTCTGCGCCCGCGGGGGCTCCGGCCATAGCCTGCTGTACGATCCCGACCGGCTGGTCAAACCGCTAAAGCGGATCGGCAAGCGTGGTGCTGGCCAATGGCAAACCATTGAGTGGGACGAAGCCTACGCCCTGATCGCCGAGCGCATGCAGCAGATCAAACAGCAGCATGGGGCGGAATCGATCGCCTTCACCTCCAAGTCCGGCTCATTGGCCAATCATCTGTTCCACCTCAGCAAAGCCTTTGGCAGCCCCAACACCTTCACCCACGCCTCCACCTGCCCTAATGGCTACGTGGTCGCCGCCAAAGCCCTGTTTGGTGGTGGCGTGAAGCGCGACATTGGTGGCGCCAAATACATCATCAATTTCGGTCATAACCTCTATGAGGGGATCAACATGTCCGAAACCCGCGCCATGATGCAGGCGCAAATGGACAAAGGCGCCAAGCTGGTGGTGTTTGATCCCCGCTTTAGTATCTGCGCCGATAAAGCCGACGAGTGGTACCCCATCCGGCCCGGCACCGATCTCGCCATCGCCCTGGCACTCAGCCAGGTGCTGATCGAAGAGCGGCTGTACGACGCGGCCTTTGTCGACCAATACGTCGAAGGGTTCGCCGCCTTTGCCCAGCAGGTGCGGCAATACACTCCGGAGTGGGCCGCCGAGCAGACCGACGTGCCCGCCGCCGATATCCGCCGCATCGCCCGTGAGCTCGCCCATCACGCGCCCCATGCCATGGTCGATTTTGGCCATCGCACCACCTTCACCCCCGAAGAGTTCGATCTGCGCCGCACCCTCTATGGCCTCAATGTGCTGATCGGCAACATCGAGCGTAAAGGTGGTCTGTACATGGGCAAAAAAGCCAAGGGCTACAACCAACTGGCCGGAGAGAAGGTGGCCCCTACCCTGGCCAAACCGGGCGTCGCGTCCATGCCAACGATCAGCGCACCACGGATCGATCAGGCGGATCCGCAACTGGCCATGGCAGCGGCCTCAGGCGGCGTGTCCCAGTCGGTGCTCGACGCGGTACTCGAGCAAACCCCGTATGCCATCAAGGGCTGGATCATCAGCCGCAATAACCCGATGCAAACCATCGCCAGTCGCGGCCGGGTGGAACAAGCGCTCAAGGCACTCGATCTGGTGGTGGTCTGTGATGTCTACATCACCGAAACCGCAGCACTCGCCGACATTATCCTGCCTGAGTCCACCTATCTGGAGCGGGACGAAGAGATCAGCGATATCTCCGGCAAATCCCCCACCTATTACGTGCGCCAAAAAGCGGTGGAGGTGATCGGCGATACCCGTCCCAGCTGGCAGATCTGGCAGCAACTGGGCCACAAACTCGGCCTGTCCCAATACTACCCATGGGACAGCATGAGCACCTTGCAACTGGCTCAAACCGGCAACGACGCCAGCCTGCTCAATCACATCAAGCAGCAAGGTTTTGTCAGCTATGGCGAGCCACTGCTGCTGCGCGAGCCAGCCAGCGTCAACACGTTCTGCGGAGCCTACCCCAATGCGCGGGAGCAGGATCCGGATCAGACCTTTGCCAGCGCCATGCGCTTCAACACCCCCAGCGGCAAGATCGAGCTGTCCTCAGCGAAAGTCGAAGCGTTGTCACCGGGGCGCGGCGTGATCCGCTACCGTCCGGTCAAACTCAAACAGGACAATGAGCTCTACTTCATTCAGGGCAAGGTCGCGGTGCACACCAATGGCGCCACCCATAACATCCCGATGTTGGCCGAGCTGATGTCCGACAACGCAGTCTGGATCCATCCGGACACCGCTGCCCCCCACGGCATCAAAAATGGCGATGCCATTGAACTGGCCAATCGCAACGGCACCGAGCAGGGCACCGCGCTGATCACTCAGGGGATCCGTCCCGATACCGTCTTTGCCTACATGGGCTTTGGCGCCAAAAACCCGGAGCTCAAGCGCGCCACCGGCCGCGGCGTTCACTGCGGCAACCTACTGCCCCACAGCGTGGCCCCCATCTGTGGCATGAGTCTGCACACCGCCGGCGTCACATTGCGCAAGATCTAGCAGGAGAACATCATGAAACCTCGTTATGTAATGGTGCACGACGAAAACCGCTGCATCGGCTGCCAGGCCTGCAACGTCGCCTGCCGCAGTGAAAATCAGGTGCCCACCGGAGTGACGCGCATTCAGGTCCGGATCGACGGGCCCCACGGCACCAGTCCGAACCTGCGCTTCAACTACCAACGCGTCTCCTGCCAGCAATGCGAGAACGCCCCGTGCGTCTCGGTTTGCCCGACTCAGGCGGCCCATATCGATGACAACGGCATCGTCAGCGTCGATAAGAGCAAGTGCGCCGGTTGCCAGTATTGCCTGGCCGCCTGCCCCTACAAAGCGCGCTTTATCAACCCCACCACCAAGGTGCCAGATAAGTGTGATTTCTGCAGCAAGACCCGTCTGGCCCGGGGGGAACTGCCCGCCTGCGTCAGCGTCTGCCCGACCGATGCCCTGCTGTTTGGTGATGCCAACGATCCCAACAGCGAGGTGGCCAAAGTGCTCGCCAATAACACCCATTATCAAAGCAAAGCCCATTTAGGCACCCGCCCACGGATCTATCGCATTCCAAATCGTAAAGGAGGGATCAGCGCATGAACGCAACCTGGGGAAGTGTTACCCAATACGATCCGGTGATCTGGAACTGGATGATCGCCAGCTATCTGTTTCTGGCTGGCCTCTCTGCGGGCGCGCTGATCGTCGCCCTGGCGATACGCTGGTACCGCAAAGCCAAAGATCAGCCCTATGATCATACGCCGACCCTGCAGGCGGCGGCGTTGATCGCCCCAGTCAGCATCTGCCTCGGCATGCTGTTTCTGGTGATGGATCTGACCAAGCCGTTAGAGTTCTACCTTATCGTGTTGAACTACAACCCGTCGTCGGTGATGTCGCTGGGGGTCATGGCGTTGAACCTCTACATCCCACTGACCTTTGTGTTCTGCTTCTGGGTGTTTCGCAAACCGATCCAGCGTCGTCTGCCGCGCTTAACGGGCCTGATCGACCGGATCGACCGCCATCATCGCGGCCTACTGGTGGTGCTGTTTGCCTTGGCCCTGATCGCCGCGATCTATACCGGGATCCTGCTCTCCGTCCTCAACAGCTACCCCATCCTTAATACCGCGGTATTGCCGGCGCTGTTTTTAGCCTCCTCCATCGCCGCCGGCTCGGCGGGCAATAGCCTGGTTGGCTACTGGTTAGCGAGGCATCAACCCAGTGATGATCTGAACCAAATGCATCAACTGGAATATCCCGTCGCCTTCAGTGAAGCGCTCTGTCTGGTGCTGCTGTTTGTCGGCCTGCTGTTTTCCGGACCGGCAGCCCAAACCGCCATCAATGCGCTCACCAACGGCGCCTGGGCTGTATTGTTCTGGTCTGCCGTGGTGGGGCTGGGGCTGGGCGTGCCTGTGCTGGCCAACCTATTCGCCAGCAAACACTGGCTGCATGGGCGTTTCGCTTCGCTGCTGTTGCCCTGCTGCACCCTAGTGGGTGTGCTGGCCATGCGTTACTTCGTCGTTTACGCCGGCCAGAGCTATACCATTTAACCTCTGCGAATCGAGTAGGAGGGGGCCTTGCGGCCCCCGTCCTCTCACACCACCGGGCATACGGTTCCGTACCACGGCGGTTCAAGTTAAACCTTTGAGCCGCTGATAATGACCCAGCAGCGATATCAGTCCTA
>NZ_BAABJZ010000087.1:0-50177 GCF_039543565.1 Ferrimonas pelagia
AGAAGCTATGGAGGGTATCGAGAGCTTGACTGAGAAGCATAAAAAATCCGAGTTCCTGAATGAGAACTCGGATTCTGACATCATCAAAAGATCGGTCAAACGATCCTTAAATGATCGGCATTACGCCTTCGGGCGGTGGTTTTTTTTGTGAAAAATTCCGCTGCCAATGCGCGCGGATAGCAAATGTTTGGGTGATGAGGGTCACGTCTGCTCAGTGGCGGTGGTGAGTTGGCTGGTTAAAGTGCGGCGGCTTGGGACGTGGATCACCAAATTGGGGCTATTAAATGCGATAGTGAGGATAACTGGGATCTGCATCACTCGGAAAAAAGAAACCCTCTGGTAGAGTGCTTGTCATCGAAACGCTGGTGGATGGAATGGCCAGTCAGGCGCAAGGAGGTGCGTTGCTTATATCGAATTAAAGGTGTATTTCGAGATGAAAAAGACTCTGCTTGCTGCTGCCATTCCCGCTCTGTTGATCGCCAATGCGTCTGCTGTTGAACTTTATGATGATGGCAAAAATAGCTTTGCTATCGGTGGTCACATGACACTGCAAACCGAGATCGGCGGTGGCGATACTGAGGTAACCGGCAACTCCCCACGGATCAACTTCTCCTGGAACAGCGATCTGGGCAATGGCTTTAAGCTGGACTCACGGGTTGAGTGGGGCATGACCGACGTGACCGGAGATGACTCCGACGTATTGTTCAACCGCTTGGGCTACATCGGTGTTGGTCATGACACGTTTGGTCGCTTGTCCATCGGTAAGCAGTGGTCCGCCTATAACAATGCCTCCGGTGCAACAGACACCAGCATTGTGATCAGCTCAGATGCACTGCATACCTATGATGATCACGGCAATCTGGGTTTAGGCCGTGCCAACGAAGCGATCCAATACAGCAACGCCTTCGGGCTTGCTGGCGGTAAACTGGACTTTGTTGCGCAATACCAGGGCACAAACTCCGGTGATCGCGATGACGATGGGAACGTTGTTGAAGGGGGCAAGGACTATGATGATCGTTACTCCTTTGCGACCGGCTACGCGTTTGGCGACACGCGTATCGCATATGCGTTGAGCACCGGTGATGTGGACTATGGTGCAGGCTTTGTGAAAACTCAGGCCCAGGTTGTATCGGCCAAGTGGGGTAACTACGGCGATGGCTTGCACATTGCGGGCGCCTATTCTTGGGCTGAAAATGTCCGGGGTGCAGATATTGATTCTCAAGGCTACGAAGCCGTCGTCGCTTATGGCACCGGCAACCTGACTTATGCCGTTAAGCACCAATACCTGAAGCAGGACGATCAACGTGATGGTCGTACCGGTATGGATGGCACCGCCTTTAATCAAAGCTTTGCGACTGTCGAGTGGAATGTTGCGGCTAACTTTGTTCCGTATGCAGCCTATGTCGTCGAACACGATCTCGATATTTTGGATAGCGATCAGAACCCAATCGACAACGACAACCGCTTTATCTTAGGTGCTCGCATCTACTTCTAAGCGCCAAGTCGTCTGACAAAGCCACCGCTCTTGCGGTGGCTTTGTTGTTTCTGGCGCTTGTGGGGGACTGAACTAGACTCTGCAACAGGTTCATCACCAGCCCAGAGGAAGGTTTAATGCGCACTGCTGCACTTTGTTTATCCATCACTATTGTCGCGTTCCCTGCGCTTTCGCTGGGACTGTATGACGATGAGATCAACGCATTGTCGGTTGGCGGCCATGCTGGGATCTCCTTGGTCAACAGCGACGGCGATACCCGTGTCGCCGACAGCTCCTCTCGAATTCGCTTTACCTTTAATCGCCAGCTGCCCAATGACTGGCAGGCCGAAGCTAGGATGGAGTGGGGATTTAACCTGGTCGATTCCGGCAACAACTTGCAGCTAAGTGGCGATGCGTTGCAATCACAGCGGGAAGGACAATTTCTCTTTAACCGATTGGGCTATCTCGCGTTCAACCATGATAAGTTTGGCAGTCTGTCCATCGGTAAACAGTGGTCGGTGTACTACGATGTCGCGGCCAATACCGATAACTTTATTCTCACCGGGGGATTGGCGTCCGGTGTGTACAACTTCGGTACCGATGGCGGCCTATCGGGCACCGGCCGGGCGGATAGCGCGATCCAGTATCGCAACGAACTCTATGGATTGCAGTACGCACTGCAATATCAGGCCAAGACCGAAGGGACGGTTGGGGTACTCCCTCCGCCGGAATGTAACGTAACGGAGCCGCCGGCTTTCTGTGACGAGCTCAATGATTTCTCGGTTGATTATGACGACAGCTGGGGGGGCTCGGTTCGTTACCGATTTCACGCGTTGACGTTTGGAGTGGGCTACAACCGAGGCAATTTTGAATCGGTAGCTCGGGGACAGGCGAAGGATGAGGCGGTGATCCTTGGGATCACTTACGGTGATCTTTATCAGCCAGGCCTCTATGCTGGCGCCAACTACGCCAAGACGGAAAATCACGAGTTGGATCATCGCAATCGGGTGTTTGACGGCGATGGTTACGAACTGATGGTTAACTATACCTTTGACAATGCCTTGACTCTGGTTTCGGGCGTCAACTGGTTAGAATCCTCAGACAGTACCTATGAAGACGAAAATGGCAAATTCAAGCGTTTACTGTATGTCCTTGGTGCACATTATCAATGGGGGGATATGATCAGGTTGTATGTAGAAGGCAAGATAGATGATAGCGAGTTTGGTTCAGACAATGGCTCGGATGAAAATCTGATTGGTGTGGGCGCGCGCTTCTACTTCTAGCATATTCGACTTACATTCTGCCTCTAGGCCCGGAGCACTCGCTGCTCCGGGCCTTTTTTATCTTGGCAAAGCGCTAACGAACGATGAGTGAAAGGTCGAGAGTACGTACATTTTTGTGTACAACTTGTTAATGCTTTGTGCTCGCAGGGTTGATTGTGTGTTTGCATTCTGATTACATCGGTGTCGACAGATTGGGTTTCAGACTCATGACAACCTCTCGATAGGTGACCCATTAGAGGCTCGCCACGGGGGGAAGGGAACAACAAAACACACATTGATGTGTCCAGGGAGATAACACATGTACAACAACAGCGTTGTAACAAAAGCTGTTCGCTTTGCCTTGCTGGCAGGCGCAACCACCGCTGCCTATACCGCGCCTGTCGCTTTTGCTGCCGAAGGCGATGAAATCGAGCGAATTGAAGTCACAGGATCGGCAATTAAACGGACAGACGTTGAAGGGGCGCTGCCGGTTACTTCTTTAACCGAGGTTGAAATCGAACGTAGCGGTGTAGAAAGTGTTGCTGAGTTGATGCAGCAGTTACCGGCAATGCAAGGCTTTACGACAAGCTCTGCTTCTGTTGGTGGTTCAGGAGGTGGTACCGCAACGGCTTCGATTCATGACCTTGGTTCCTCATATACTTTAGTGCTTCTTAATGGGCGTCGGCTTGCGCCTAGAGGATCGGGAAGTACGATTGACTTGAACTCAATTCCGTTGAGTGCAATTAAGCGCGTTGATGTGTTGACCGACGGGGCGTCTGCGCTCTATGGGTCAGATGCAATCGCAGGTGTCGTTAACTTTATTCTTAAAGACGATGTGCAAGATACGACCATTACAGGTCGATATAGCCAACCACAAGAAGATGGTGGCGAAGGGTGGAATGGAAGCATTACAACAGGCTTTGGTGATCTTGATGCCGACGGCTTCAATGTCATGCTGTCATATAGTCATGATAATAAGGAGCGGTTAAAAGCAACGGATCGCGACTTTGCAAAGACCGGCATGATTGAATTTGAACAGAATGGCCAGCAGTTGTTCTTTTTCAATGGTTCTCCAAATGCGATCCCCGGGAATGGTCGCTTCTACTTTAATGATGGGACAATTTACGACTTTAACCCATACCGAGAGTCAACGGGGGAGTGTGCTGAAAATACTTCAGGCATAGGTGGTTGGTGTTGGTTTGACTATACAACGACAATTGAAATTCAGCCTGAATCTGAACGGGATAGCTTCTTACTGCGCTCTGAGATTTCATTGACAGATGATATTACGGCCTTCGTTGAAGGCACTTACTCTGATTTTTCAATGACAACTCGTATCGCCCCCTATCCGTCGGGAGGGGTGCTGATTTCGACAGAGAGCCCTCTGTTTGACACTTATTTTGTCCCTAACTTACCGGAAGGCTACGACGCTGAAGATGTTAATTTCGGACTCGGTGTGTGGCGTGCGCTTCCTGCAGGAAACCGGACAACCGAATGGAACACTAAGTCTACTCATGTGGTTGCAGGCTTAGAGGGGATCATTGGAGATGATATTGATTTTGATTTTGCGTTTGTTCATTCTAAAAATGATACTGATCAAAATTACCCAACAGGGTGGTTGATTGAAGAGAAATTCGTTGAAGCTGTGGAGTCTGGTGCGATAGACATTTTTGCCCCCGCTGGTACGGTTACTCAAGAAGATGTAGATGCAGCAGGCATTGTGTATAGTGGTGACTGGTCAAATAGTGAAACCGTTATGAATGGGGTTGATTTTAAAATCTCCATGCCGGTCTTTGAGTTTAATGGCAATGACATCTATATGGCCGCTGGCGGTGATTACCGTCAATATGATTACGACTATACCTTGTCTCAAGCTAATCAAGACTCTATCTTGCTATTCTTAAGCGCTGACCAGCCATATTCTTTGTCTCGCGAAGTGTTTGGGGCCTTCACTGAGTTTTACTTCCCAATCATTGATAATCTTGATTTGACAGCCTCGCTTCGCTACGACAATGTTGGTGCCGTAAAGGATAACTTACTAGGCAGCGATGTTAATGATAGCGATGATGCGCTGACATACAAGTTGAGCTCTCGTTGGCAAGCAACAGAGAATCTTCTTTTGAGGGCATCGTATGGTACGGGGTTTAAGGCGCCTTCGATGTTGTCGATTGCACAGCCTCGTGCTGAGGCCGGGGTCACCGGTGGTAATTATAACTGCCCATTTCTCGAAGGAGACCCAAAAGCAGCATGGTGTAAGCCAGGTTCTCAGCAGTACAATGTCTTTACTCAGGGTAACCCTGATCTTGAATCAGAAACCTCTGAACAATACACGTTCGGATTTGTTTATGCGCCCAGCAATGAGTTTAGTTTTGGGTTAGATTATTGGGCTGTTGAGATGGAAGATTTGGTTACTTCTCTGACAGAGGCTCAAATTTTTGGCAATCCGGATAGATATTACGATCTGTTTACTTTCAAGACGAATACCGCGACCGGCATCGATGAGTTAGCTATTTTACAAGCAGATGTCAACGTTGGTAAGTCCAAGAACGCTGGTATTGATTTGCACTTTAACTCAATGGCTGAGGTGGAATATGGCACATTCCACTTGGGCGTCACTGGCACGTACATGATCGATAGTGAATACACTCGTCCGGGTACTGATAATGAGTGGATCACTAGCATGGGGCAGTTTGGTGATAATAATGCGGTGACGTTCCGACTCATCACCCAAATTCAGGCTGGTTTCGAGCATGGTGATTTCTATCATAACTTCACTGTTAACTACCGCTCTGGCTATCGTGATCAAATGCAAACTAAGGAAGCTTGTAGTGTCACCGAGGACGATGCTTTTGGAGATTGCGTAGATGTACAGCTCTATGTACCTTCTTACACCAAGGTTGACTTCCAATCTAAGTATCAGATTAATAATGCCTGGAATGTTGCGTTGGGTATCAATAACCTCTTTGATAAACAACCAGCATTAAGCTTGCGCTCCGGAGGAGCCGGACACCAAGTTGGTTACGATCCTCGTTACACCGACTCTTATGGTCGAACCTTCTATGTTCAGAGCTCTTATACTTTTTAAATAAGTAGAGCAAGACAAGCCGCTTCATTTGAAGCGGCTTTTTTGCACGTCACTTTTGACTATTGTTTTATGTCATTGAGCGAGCGTCAACTGCTTGTGTTGTCGTAAGGCTGCTGGTGTTTTTGAGTGTGCTTGTTAATTGCATGAGTCAGAGGTTGAACTTTTTTGAAGAATCTTTTGGTTTCATCTTTTGTTATTTTATTTGGAGGGGCTTTGTGGGTGTAATATAAATGGATGTTGTGTGGTACTTATTTTAATGAGTTTTGTCTGACGTCAGTGTGGTTGATTGTGATTATTGAAACAGGGCTTTGACGCAGTGTCATGATACTTTTCAAGTGTGGTGTGCGTATTGCTAATAATGTAATTTAATCTATTTGATGAAGTTGGTGTGAGCCATATTGTGTTTGTTAACACCAGTGTCATCTCTTCATGAAGTTAAATATTAAAATGTTCAAGATAAAAACTTGAGCGCCATTTCTTTCTTGATTTCGATAACCGTTTGGTGTTGATAGGTTGTCAACTGAGGGTGGGGTGAATTTTGTGCTTGAGTTGCACTTGTTTCTTGCTCCATTAGATCATTTACAAGGTTGACACAAGTCACACCCATGTGGAAAGATTCACGTGCATGCATCCGGCCGCAAACGGTCGTGCAGCAAAGGAATAACAATAGTACAAGACGGGACTGGCTCCAGTGCAACGCTGGAAAAACACAGTGGAACGTGTTTGGAGCCGTGGACTCACAACAAGACTGGTTGGGAACTATGTCCGTGATGAAAAAGACCAAGCTCGCCTCAGCAGTGATCGGTGCCGTCGCACTGACTGTTAGTGGCATGGCTTCAGCTGCAGATGCGCTGGCCACAATCCAAAACGCTGACAAGCAGATCCAAACGGAAGCTGTGAAGTCTCAGCAAAAGATCAACAAGCTATACGACCAGGCTCAAGACATGCGTTTTGAGTATGGACAAGTCGTCGCCGAAACCGAAACCTTAGAGCACTACAACGACTACGTCGCCACTCTGGTGGCGGATCAAGAAGCCCGCATGGCTTCGTTGCAAGAACAGATCAATGGCATTGAGCGTACCAAGCAAGGCGTAGTGCCGCTGATGTCCCGCATGATTGACTCTCTCGAACAGTTTGTCGCTATGGATGTGCCCTTCCTGCAGGAAGAGCGTGAGAAGCGTGTCGCTCGGTTACACGAGGTGATGGGCGATTCTAACGTCTCGACCTCAGAGAAGTATCGTTTGGTGCTGGATGCGTACCAGATCGAAAACGAGTACGGCAACAAGATGGGCGCTTACGAAGGTAAGTTGACCATCGATGGTACCGAGATCGTGGTCGACTTCTTCCGGCTAGGCCGCGTTGTGTTCCTGGCACAGTCGCTGGACCAGGAGAACGCTTGGTTGTGGGATAACGATGCCCGCCAATGGAATGCGTTGTCGCATGAATCCATGCGTGCTGTGACCAATGCGATCAAGATGGGTCGTAATCAGGCCGCTCCGGATCTGTTGAAATTGCCTGTTAAAACTGCGGAGGGGGCAGAATAATGAAAAAGCTCATCACTACCGCTGTTATTGCTGCGGCAATGACCTTTTCGGTTGCGCCGATGGCTGCTGAGCAGTCGGCTGCACAAACTCTGGATCAACTGCTGAAACAGATCCAATCCGATCGTCAGTCCGAAGGGCGATTGAACAGCCAGCGCGAAGCGGAGTTTGTCGCCGAGCGTGCCGATAAGCAGGCTTTGCTGAAGAACGCGAAAGCGAAGCTTGCCTCAGAGAAACAGCGTGGCGAAGATCTGGCAACCCGCTTCACTGAGAATGATCAATCCATCAACCAGCTGAGTCTTGACCTGGCTACCGCAACCGGTGATCTGGGTGAGATGTTTGGTGTGGTTCGTCAGGTTTCCGGTGATATGTCTGGGCAGTTGCATGCGTCGCTGGTTAGCGCGCAGCTCCCTGGGCGTGCTGAATTTATGGCTGAGTTGGGCGCCGCGAAGGAACTACCAACTATTAAGGAGTTGGAAGAGCTTTGGTTTGCGTTGCAAACTGAGATGACGCAAACCGGCAAGATCGTCAGCTTTAGTGCATCAGTCACTTCGCCGAAGGGCTCTGTTGAAGATAAGACGGTAACCCGTGTTGGTAACTTTACTTTGTTGGCTGACGGCGAATACCTCAACTTCAACCCGGAAACTGGCACTATCCTCTCTTTGCCGAAGCAACCGGAAGGCTACAAGGTCAAGACTGTTGCCGCGTATAACAATGCTGCTTCAGGCCAAGTGACGGAAGTTTTCGTTGATCCATCACGGGGCGCGTTACTCCAAGTCTATACCCAGAAGGCAAGTTTGGAGGAGCAGTTCGAGCAGGGTGGTGTGGTCGGTAAGATCATTGCTGGCTTGTTGGTATTTGGTTTGCTCATCTCACTTTGGAAGATTTTTAGCTTGACCATCGTGTCCGCCAAGATCCGCAGCCAGGTTAAGAGCTTTGATAACCCAGGTAAGAACCCTCTGGGCCGGATCCTGCAGGTGTACCACGACAGTAAAGGGGTGGATGTAGAGACCCTGGAGTTGAAGTTGGACGAAGCGATCCTGCGTGAAACGCCGAAGATTGAAAGCGGTGTCAACATCATCAAGGTATTGGCGGCTATTGCGCCAATGCTGGGTCTTTTGGGCACGGTAACAGGTATGATCGCGACCTTCCAAGACATCACATTGTTTGGTACCAGTGATCCGAAGATCATGGCCGGCGGTATTTCCATGGCGTTGGTGACCACGGTACTGGGTCTGGTCGCGGCTCTGCCGTTATTGTTGATGCATGCACTGGTGGCCGGTCGTGCCAAGTCTGTTGTCGATATTATCGAAGAACAGAGCGCCGGGATCATCGCGCAGCATGCTGAGAAGCGAGGCAACTGATTATGATTTACCTGGTAGAACTCTGGGAGTCTGTCAGGGACTTCATGGCCACCGGGGGCGATGTCCTCTGGTTGGTGGCAGGGGCGTTGTTTCTGATGTGGGTGTTGATGCTTGAGCGGTATTTCTATGTCAGCTTCGTTTTTCCGAAGGTGCGCAAAGATATCATCGCTAAGTGGGATGCCCGCGCGGACACTACGTCCTGGTATGCCCATCGCATTCGTGAAGCATGGATCTCCCAGGCAAAAGAACAATTGAACGCACGTGTGGGGTTGATCAATACCCTTGTTGCTATCTGCCCTATGTTGGGTCTGCTCGGTACGGTAACCGGCATGATCGCAGTATTTGAGGTGATGGCCGTGCAGGGGACAGGTAACCCTCGGCTGATGGCCGGCGGGATCTCTATGGCCACCATTCCGACCATGTCGGGTATGGTTGCGGCCTTGTCCGGGGTGTTTTTCAGTACACGACTGAAAGCCCGGCTGCAGATCTCCGCTGAGCAATTGACCGATAACTTGCCCCATCATTAAAGAGAGTTTTTTATGGCACGTAAGAAGCATTCCAGTGGCGCAGAAGAAGCCCAGGTCGATATGACCCCGATGCTGGACATCGTTTTCATCATGCTGATCTTTTTCATTGTGACGACGTCCTTTGTCAAAGAGTCCGGACTTGATGTGAATCGTCCAAAAGCGCAACAAGCGTCCAAAAAACCGGCGGCAAATATCTTTATTGGTATCAATGAAGCTGGTCTTGTCTATATGGAAAATCGGGAAGTCGATATCCAACGGGTTCGGGCAAACGTTGAGCGCATGTTGGCTGAGGCGCCAGAAGCACAAGTGATGATCCAAGCCGACCAAGCGGCCAAACATGGCATCGTGGTTAAGGTCATGGATCAGGTGAAAGCGGCCGGCATCGACAAGATCTCGGTCTCAGCGGAGAGCGATTGATATGTTGAGAGCACTGTTAGCCCTAATCGTGGGTGCTGCGGTGACCTTCGCTTTGTTCTCTTTCATGGCATTTTTGATCAGTGGTGGCGCGACGCGACACGATGATGGATTCAAGATGCCACCGATTGAGTTGACGATGCAGCGGCAGGATGCGAAAGCACAAAACCGCGAACGTCCCAAACCGAAGCCGCCAAAGCCGCCGCAAGAGCCGCCAAAGCCGGTCGAAATGGAACCCGATACCAGTGATATGTCGGATTCTGTCTCGGTACAGGTACCGAGTGTTGACCTAGGCGGGATGAGTAATGGCCTAGGGGATCCCGCAGGCGCGATGGCGCGTGATGGCGATGCCACGCCAATCGTTCGGATCGAGCCGCGCTACCCGATCAAGGCAGCTCGAGACGGTAAAGAGGGGTATGTGATCCTTAGCTTTACCATCAACGAACTGGGTGGGGTCGAGGATGTCCAGGTTATCGAAGCGGAACCACGTCGCTTGTTTGATCAGGAAGCCCGCCGCGCGCTACGTAAATGGAAGTACAAGCCGAAGATCGTTGATGGCAAGCCGGTAAAACAGCTGTCTCAAACCGTTCGTCTTGATTTCACCTTGGACAATGCTAACGGCTAAGGCAGGAGGGGATTATGAACACCAAGACCACTGTACTGTCTGCGCTGTTGCTATCGGTTTTAGGTGGCACACTCGCGGCGCCTCAGGCGCTGGCCGCAGAGCAATGCGAGATCGACACGCGTAAGACACGGGTTGTGTCAGAGCGCGTCGGTCGCAAGGTGCAAAAGGCCTATGAGTTGTACGCTGAAGATCAGGTGGATGCCGCGTTGGCTGAGCTGATCGAGATCGATCCGAGCGGTGATTTTGATAAAGCCTATGTTGCGCGCATGATTGGTTCGCTGTATGCGGGCAAAGAGGGTCATGCTAAAACGGCTTTGAAGCATCTGAAGATCGCGGTTGATATCGATCAATTGGGCGGTTCAGATCACGCCAATACCTTACGGTTGTTGGGCGATTTGAATATCTCTGAGCGTCATTTCGACGACGCACTGAAATACTATGACCAGTGGATGGCGTTTTCTTGTAAAGAGGACACCAATGTTTATCTGCGAATGGCCAGTGCGAAGTACGAGTTGAAGCAATACGCGGATACATTGACCTATGCGGATAAGGCGATCGCGTCGCAGAAAGAGCCGAATAAGGGGCCGTATAGTCTGAAAATGGCGGCATTTTATGAGAGCAAGAAGTACGACGACGCAGCGAAGATCGCTGAAGAGATCGTGCGTTTGTTCCCACAGGATCGCCGCCATTGGATCCAGTTAGCGCAGATGTATATGTTGGGCGAGGATTACAAAAAGTCCTTGTACACCATGGATATTGCCTACCGACGGGGTTACTTGGAGACGGCCAGCGAGTACAAGATGTTGGCTCAGCTTTACGCTCAGAACGAGATCCCACATCAGTCGGCCAAAATTCAGGAAAAATATCTGAAGGACGGTTTGGTTGAGAAGGATGAGTCGTCTTTGTCTATGCTGGCCAACACTTATCACCAAGCCAAGTCTATCGATAAGGCCATCAGTTACTATGGTGAAGCAGCGACAATGTCCAACAACAGTCGTTACTTTATGCGTCAAGCCAGCTTATTGATGGAGCGCGAACGTTTTAAGGAAGCGAAGGTGGCCGCTCGTAAGGCTTTGGAGGGTGAAGGCCTGAAGAGTGCTGGTGAGGTACAGATGTTGTTGGCGCAAGCCCACTTCTATCTGGGCGAGTACAAATCCGCGCATAGCGCGGTTGTCTCAGCCTCGAAAGATCCTAAGAGTAAGAATGCCGCGAGAGGTTGGCTCTCTTACATTAAGGAAACGGCGGATCGGAAAGGCGTTCAGCTATAGCGTATCGACGTGATTAAGGGCCCCGCATAGCGGGGCTTTTTTGTATAAGGAACCGATAAGATGAAATGGAATTGCGGGGTGGTTGCTGGTTTGTTTGCTGCAATACTTGCTGGCTGCAGTCCGAGTGCGCAAACTGACATCGAGTTCAAAAGTTTTGCTCAGCTGTCTGAGCGGTATTTTGATGATCTGCTTGAGTTGAATCCGGTCCAGGGCACCTTCGTTGGCCGAGCTGAGTTTAATGGGCGTTTCGAGAATAATCTTTCTGATCAGTACCTAAAGGCCCGTCACCAACTGAACCAGGGCTATCTGGACGCGTTGCTTAGGTTGGATCGACAAGGTTTGACCGCTGAGGAGCGTTTAAGCCGGGACACCTTACAGTACGAACTCGAATTGGCTTTAGTGGATGAAACCTATCCACAACGTTTTCTGCCTATGAATCAATTTTATAATCGAGTGATCACCTTTGTGCAGCTTGGCAGTGGCGAAAGCGCACAGCCGTTTAATCGCGTTGAAGACTACGATAATTTCATTCAGCGTATGGGCGAGTTTTCGCTGTGGATCGACAGCGCGATCGTACGGATGGAGGAGGGCAGTCGCTCTGACGTCGTTTTACCTCGGGTTTTGGTGCAACGAATGATCCCTCAGCTTCAGGCGCAGTTGGATCTTGTTGATCAGGACAGCCCCTTCTTTGCGCCGTTACAGCAGCTGCCCGACGCCTTGTCGCAAGAAGAACGGCAGGCGTTGGAGCAACGCTATCGTCAAGCATTGGCTCAGACGGTGTTCCCCGCCTTAACGCAACTAAAAGACTACCTAGCCGATGTCTACCTGGCAAAGTCGAGAGGAAGTGATGGGTGGGGAGGGCTGCCCAATGGCCAGGCGTGGTATCAGCATTTGGCCAATAAGCACACCACAACGCGCCTGTCGGTGGATGAGATCCATCACTTGGGGCTGGAGGAGGTGGCGCGGATCTTAACGGAGATGGATAGGGTCCGTCAGCAAGTCGGTTTTGCTGGTGATCTCTCTGACTTCTTTGCGCATTTGGGCTCGGCCCCTCAGTTCTTTTTTACCGAAAAATCGGCATTGATCTCGGCTTATTCCGATCTGCGAAACCAGATCAATCGGGTCTTACCGGCTTATTTTGATGTGATGCCGATAGCGGATTATGAGGTTCGAGCGGTTGAGGCGTTTCGAGAGCGCTCTGCGGCAGGCGCCAGCTACCAGGCGCCGGCTCCGGACGGATCGCGGCCCGGGTTCTTCTATGTCAATACGTTTAACCTGAAGGCGCAGCCCAAGTGGGGCATGACCACTTTATCTCTTCATGAGGCGGCACCGGGCCACCATTTTCAGATCGCGATCAAGCAGGAACTTGAAGGGGTGCCGAGTTTTCAGCGATTTGGTGGTTATACCGCGTTCGAAGAGGGCTGGGCGTTGTATGCCGAGCATCTTGGTATCGAGATGGGGCTATTTCACGACCCTTATCAGTATTTCGGTAAGTTGTCGGATGAGATGCTCAGGGCGATGCGGCTGGTCGTCGATACCGGTTTGCATGCCAAGGGATGGTCACGGCAGCAGGCGATCCAATATATGCTGGATAACAGCCCGTTAGCTGAGTCGGATGTCACCGCGGAGGTCGAGCGCTATATGGCCATTCCCGGCCAGGCTCTGTCTTATAAGATCGGCCAGCTTACTATTATGCGTTTACGCCAAGAGGCAGAAACGGCACTGGGAGACCGGTTTGAGCTGAAAGCGTTCCACAATCAAGTGTTGATGTCGGGCTCACTGCCGATGGCGGTGTTGGAAGATAAGATCCGTCTTTGGGTTGCTCAATACTGAGTCTGATGCGTTATCGGTGATAGTGACAAACGGGGTCCTGACAGGACCCCGTTTTTGGCTGGGATCGCCATCCCCTAGCCGCTCTTCTTTGAGCTTTCATTTTAAGTCACGGCTTGGATCGTTATGCGCCACCCCACTGTTAGCCGGAATGTATCCTTGCGAGAGCATGGGGATGAACGCCGGGGTTCCTTCTTTCGCAGCGCATCGCTGCTCTCCTGTTTATGATCCCTCTGGATCTTGCTTCGGCGCGGGTTGGTGAGAAGCAAGAAATGGCGTGAGGCCATCAATTGGCGCTTTGTCGAACACTCAGCCGTTGCTCGGACCGGCTGCTTATGTTGGCGTCGGAGCGGCGACAATCATGCGGCGGAGATGCGGACTTGATGATAGTACTGCAAGGCGCAACGAGGGGGCTGTGTTGGGGTAAAGGTGAGCGGTGCTTTAGGGCCGTATCGGTGATCAGTGAATGTGCTGATCTGCGGCTGTCTCAAATTGATAAATAGCTGCAACTCGTTCAAAATTAACGCCTTTATGTGGAGTGCTCGCCTATTAACATGATGTTTATGTTGCGATGCTCGAACAACAACAAGAATGCGAGAATTGTGTGAGCGGTGTGGTGAATAGGGTTTATGGGTTCGCAGTGGCGATCAGCGTGACGTTTTTATCCGGTGTGGATAGTGAGCTTCAGGCGAGCGATGATCTGGAGCGGATCATCGTTACGGGTTCGCGACTCGGGCAAGAGCAGCACGACAGGCTCAGCCCGGTTGCAGTGATCTGCGCTGAGCAGATCCGTCTCGGTAACTATCAGTCTTTGGAGCAACTCCTGCAGCAGACGGTCTATTCGGCCGGTGCTGCAAGTGGTCAAAGCACGACAAACGCCAGCCGCGGGGCGGCGCGGATCGATCTGCGCGGTATGGGCGCGGCCCGTACGCTGGTTTTGGTTAATGGTCGGCGGATGGTGCTGTCGGGCTCTGGGGCCGATCAGGCGGTGGATCTGAATACCATCCCAATGGCGTTTGTCGAGCGGGTTGAGATCTATAACAGCGGCGCATCGGCTATTTACGGCTCAGACGCGGTGGCCGGTGTGGTTAACGTTATTACCCGCTCACCCGAAGAGGGCCTGCAGGTGGATCTGCATTCGGGCATCACGTCCGAGGGCGATGGTACAACGCTGGCGCTCAGCGGTTTGTGGGGACGGACGTTTGACCGTGGTCAGATCACGCTCGGGATGAGCTATCTGGATCGAGGAGGGAGCCGTCAGACGGATCGAACCTGGGCGCATTGTGATCCTTTGGGCAATTGCGGCGACTTTAGCAGTACCGATACCGGAGGTGCAGGGTACTGGGATGGCCAGTGGTGGTCTCCAGGCGAAGACGGTGATTGGCAAGCGCAGACTGGTGGTTACGATGTCTCGCCTCATAGCTACCTGTCAACGCCCCAGGAGCGGGTTTCGTTGTTCAGTGAGTTGCGATGGGATATCAGTGAGCAGACAGAGGTGTTTGCTGAGCTGCTGTATTCCCATCGTCACTCTCAACAGCAGATGGCGCCTGCGCCGGTCTCCGGTGTCGTATTAGATACGGCGCAATTAGGTGAAGGCCCTTGGGGGACGGCATCGAGTATTGAATATCGTCGCCGTATGACGGAGGCGGGAACGCGAGATTATCAACAGAAGGTCGATACGGTTCGTACTGTCGTAGGGTTGGAAGGGCGTTTGCCTAACTTTCGCGGGGCTCAGTGGGATATCGCTTATACCTTTGGCCATAATCGGGCGCAGAACTGGGTGGACAACCTGGCGCTGCGTGAGCGACTGATCGACGCTATCTACCAACAGCCGGATCTCTGGTTTTCGGGCCAGCCATTGCCGGCTCATATCCTCGATGAGGTGATGTACGATGATTTCTCGACCGGCGGCAATGAAATGCACCTGCTATCCGCCAATATCCGGGCCGATCTCTGGAGTCTGCCTGCCGGTGAGTTAGCCGTTGCGGCAGGCGCTGAATATCGTCGTGAGTCGGGTTGGAGTACCCCGGATCCTCATACCGTCGCGGGAAGCTCCTCGCAGCAGCAGCAAGATCCGACCCAAGGCCACTACAATACGAGCTCCCTATATACCGAGCTTTCGCTTCCTTTACTGAAGGATCGGCCATTGATGCAGGCTCTGACCGCCAATGCGGCGCTGCGCTGGTTTGACTACAGCTCTTTTGGATCCGACATCACCTGGCAGCTGGGGTTGGACTGGCGTGTCAACCCGGGGCTGCTTGTACGAGGCAACACGGCCACGGCCTATCGCGCACCGAACGTGAGTGAACTGTTTGCTGGCAATATGGGGTCATATGACCGGCTCAGTGATCCATGTTGGGGGGTTGAAGCGGATCCGGAACGGGCTCATTTCCTCGCCGCCTGTCGGGCCGATGAGCGGGTTGATCCCAATTATGGGCTGGGCTCTGATGGCGCGATCTTGCCAGAGGACCCTCAGACATTGGTTACCCGGACGCCCGGTGACGATCTGCAGCCAGAGAATGCCAGAACCTGGGATATGGGCTTTGTCTTTACCCCAGAACGTCTGTCAGGTCTAAACCTCTCGCTCGATTATTGGCGTTTTGATATTGAGAATGCGATTTCCCGGATCAACAGTCAGTCTTATCTGGATGACTGCTATCGGGGAGAAAGCGCCCAATGTGAGCGGCTCGGCATAGAGCGCAGCGACGTTACCGGGCGGATAAGCCATCTGGAGGCCCCGCTGGTCAACGCGGGTGAGTTGAGTGCGAAAGGTCTGGATGGCTTGGTGACCTACCAGTGGCAATATGGTGGGCATGATTGGTCGCTGGATTGGAAGATCTCACACCTGATAAGCCATGAGCTTAATGGTGTTGAGTACGCAGGAACCCTGGGCCGCAGTCGGGGCGGATACGCAAAGTGGCGAGAAGAGTTACTGCTACGCGTCGTCGCCGATCACTGGCGAGGACAATATCAACTTCGGACCGTCGGAGCGATGAGCGATTGGAGTCAACCGGACTTTGAGGTTGCCCCTGCGGTCTACCATAACGTCAGCTTTGCCAGCGATGTGACGAAGCAATTGACGTTAACTTTTGGCATAAACAACCTGTTTAACGAGGAGCCGAAGTATCATCCGAATCATGGTGATTTTGGCACCAATGCCGAAGTGTACGATGTATTAGGGCGCTATCTGTATAGCAAGCTTCGCTATCATTTCTAATTGACGGTTTCTTTTGGCGCCTTTGTTTAGTGCGCGGGTGTGTCGCTATCGCGCTGCATTTAGGGTTAAGGGCTCAGCCTAGGCTCGCAGATACCCCCAGTTTCAGAGTTCTGGGCCACGCCGTCCGTAGCCATAATTGAACTCCTCAGTTTCCTGAAAAGGCACCGTTTTCGGTGCCTTTTTTGTATCGATTGGCAGAGGGTTATAACGAATACACTACCTCAGTATTCCCGTTTTATGGGAGCGGCGATAACTGTTAGTTATGGTTATCAAGGCATCAATGATGAACAAATTGTTATCACAGCGACGGGCGCGAATGCTGCGTCATGAATTTCTGTGAGCCACGTCTCAATTTGTCTTATTGGGCGGCGTTTTATGTTAAAGAAAGGCTGTGGAGGGTTCTGCTGCCATGGGTGGGGCATTGCAGAGATAAATCTGCTTTTTAGTGACCCAAAAGTGCCTATTTGCGCTGCGATCAGTGGTGCTAATCCACTCCCTTCCGGTTGGTTGCACCAATATGCAACAAAGCTATAAAGATATAGCGATTGACCATAATGCGGTGTTAACCCAGTATCAATCAGGCATCGCCACTACAACAAGACAGAAGCAATCTGCATTCAAAAAGGCGAATAAAATAAAAATAACTTTAGGGAGTTAGGATGAAGTACCCATCAAGGATCGCCCAAGCGGTAAAAATAGGATTGGCAGCAAGCTCGGTTGCGGCCATCGGGATCAGTGCCCCTGCGATGGCTCAAACTGCCGTTGCAGAGAATGTTGAACGGATCAGCGTGACCGGTTCACGGATCTCCCGCCAAGATATGGAGAACGCTTCTCCAGTGACCATCATTGATAGCGCTGCCATCAAAGCAGAAGGTTTTGTCAGTGTTGATCAGATCCTGCAGTCTCAGCCATCAATGGGCGGGATGGCATCAGGCTCGACCACCAATAATGGCTCTGATGGCGCCGCACGCGTTGATCTGCGTGGTATGGGCGCAAGCCGTACTCTGGTATTGGTTGATGGCCGCCGTATGATCAACTCAGGCTCTGGCGGTGACAGCACCGTTGACCTTAATTCCATCCCAGTGGCTATGATCCAACGTGTTGAGATCTTGAAGGATGGAGCGTCTGCGGTATACGGCTCTGATGCGATCGCAGGTGTGGTGAACATCATCACCAAAAAATACGTTGAAGGCTTCCAGTTCGATATTAATGGTGGGATCAGCGATAAAGGGGATGGGGAAAACTATGACCTGTCGGCCTTATACGGGATCCAAACCGGCTTAGGCAGCATCAACGTCGGCTTGGCGTACTCTGAGCGTAAAGGCGTGATCCAAAGCGATCGAGATTGGGTGCCTGCAGGCGAGAGCTCCTTGGTTCCGGGTGGCTCGTTAAGTGGCTACAAGCGTGATGCGGATGGTGAGTACATCCTTAATGAGAAAGGCGATCGCATCGCAACCAGCTATGTGCCGGGTGAGAATGGTTGGGCAGAGCGGGACTTCGGTTATGACTTTACCAAAGACAGCTACTTCCAAACGCCGAGCAAGCGTTACAGCTTGTTTGCCAATACCAGTTTGGAGCTGACCGATAACATCCAGTTTAACGGCGATGTGATCTATACCAATCGAGATTCAAAACAGCAGATGGCGTCACAGCCTGCCAACGAAGATCTCAAAGTGTGCCCGGCGGGCACCACGGGTTTAGACTGCGTGTCGTTGACCAATGACATGCTGGCAGCCGGTATTGAAGCGAATGAAGACGGTATCGTTAATTATCGTCGCCGTATGGTCGAAGTGGGACCGCGGATCTACGAGCAGGACGTTGAGACGCTCCGTGCCTCTGCCGGTTTCAGCGGTTATCTGGAGTTCGGTAATGGGCTCGACTGGGACGTTTCTTATACCTACGGCCGCAACCGCGCAGACACTTGGGTACACAACTCCGTCAACGCGACCAACTTGACCAACAATATCTACGCCAACCAAGATGCGTGGTTCTCCGGCAAGTTTGACGATATCAGTGCCGAGATGATCGATGACATCTCTTACCTGCAGACACAAACTGGCGGGAACGATCTGCACGTGCTGTCTGGAGTTGTGAGCGGGGATCTGTTTGAGCTTCCGGCCGGTGCCGTCGCATTCGCTTTGGGTGCTGATTATCGTCGTGAAAGTGGCTTCTACAACCCGGATCCGGTGATCGTCGCTGGTGATGGGACTGCGGCCCAGCAAGACCCAACGGATGGCAGCTACAATGTCACGTCGGCCTTCACCGAGTTTGCGATCCCAGTGGCCGATGGCCTGTTAGCCGAAGCGGCGCTGCGCTATGACTATTACAGCACGTTTGGCAGTTCGACCACTTGGAAATTGGGTGTTACCTACGAAGTGAGTGATGAACTGATGTTACGCGGTGTTGCCGCAACCGGGTTCCGTGCGCCCAACATCACCGAACTGTTTGGTGGTAACTCAGGCTCCTTTGACTATTTGACTGACCCGTGGGGCCGAGAGCAAGATTCTCAGATCTTGGTGAACTACAGCCCAGATCCGAACTTGGAAGCGGAAGAGTCAGAGTCGTTAACCTTGGGTGCAGTATTGACACTGGATTCCATTGAAGGTCTGTCATTTGCTATTGATTACTGGGCGTTTGATGTTACCAACGCGATTTCGCGACTCAATGTTCAGGAGCGCATGAATGCGTGTTATGAGGGCGATCTCACCGCCTGTAATGACATCAGCATCACTGTTGATGGTGATCTGAGTGACATGACGAATCCACTGACCAACGTGGGGACCCAAACCACTCGTGGGATCGACTTCAATACGCAATACAGCTTCAGCGGCTTAGGGTTAGATTGGACCTTGATCAATGATCTGACCTACCTGTTGGAGTTCAAAGAAGACGGAGTTGATTACCGCGGGACGATTGACGGCATGAATGGCGCTTACGCTGAGGTGAAGAACAACTTCAGTCTTGCCGGTCGTCACGATAAGTATTCGTTTATGTACTCAGCCCGTTATATTGGCGAAATGGAATCTCCGCACGCTGATGTCACTGTTAGCGCGCGTACCTATCACAACATTTCCGGTACGTATGACGTCTCGCAAAACGTTACAGCAACCCTGGGGATCCGTAACCTTGCCGACAAGTTACCACCATCGGTACCCAATGGTAATGAAGTGGGCACGGTGCCAGAAGTGTACGACGTGATCGGGCGTACTTACTTCGGTGGCGTCACCATTCGCTTCTAACTGGCCTGTTTAGACAGAACCTCAAGCACCGCGCAAGCGGTGCTTTTTTTTGTCTGAATGTCATTGAGCCATAACTGATTTTGAGTCTGCTATAAACAAAGGCGTTCCCTCCGACTGTAAGAAAGTGAAGTTCGTGATGATGGGTTGGGGTTTGTTGTATTTTTGTTGCGGCGCAATGGCGCGCCCCTGCCTCGCCCGTAAGTACGATTGTAGCGACGTTTGAGTCATGGGCCCTGTCTGCTATCAGAGGCGGGGGGGGTTGAGATCAAGAAGCTGCAGTAACATGTCATTAACAAAATTAACACAGCAAAAACAATAACTTAGTTGACACTGAGTATGTTCGGTAGGAGTATAAAGTTGTGAATGGCTTGTGCCGTGTCGCAACACAGAATGAATAAAAACATCACAGCAGCGCTGCACTTGAAACATATGTAAGGTGTTGCTCAAAGGGAGTAGTGATAATGGCTATGGAATCCTCAGTATCCAAAGCAGTGCGCCAAGGCTTGCTCGCCACCACCGTCGGTGCCGTGGCATTGGCCGGAACCAGTGTAGTTGCCGTGGCCCAGGCGAACGACGACGTAGAACGTATTGAAGTGACCGGCTCACGGATCTCGCGAACTGATATGGAAACGGCTTCTCCGGTTGAAGTATTAGATCGTGACTTTATTGAAAAGTCAGGCGTGTCTAATATCGCGGAACTGTTACGGCAGGTGCCCGCGAACCAGTCAACCCAAGATGTGCGTCAAACCAATGGTTTTGCGGGAGCGGCGACCGGCGTAGATCTAAACGGGTTGGGTGTAGGTAGTACTTTAACATTGTTAAATGGCCGCAGGATGGCCCTGCATGGCCGTCCTGATGGGTCGACCCAGATGTTTGTCAACATTGATTCCATTCCATTGGCAGCAGTTGAACGGGTTGAGGTTCTGCGAGATGGCGCTTCTGCTATTTATGGTTCAGATGCGATTGCTGGGGTTGTGAATATCATTCTGCGCAAGGACTATGAAGGCGTTGAATTAAGCTCTCGCTACGGCCACACGACCGACGGCTCTGATATGGGAGAGTGGGAAAACAGCTTGTTTATCGGGACGGCAAACGATAAGACATCCATGAACATGATGGTGTCCCATTATAAAAGGCAAGAGGTATGGGGCTCTGATCTTGGACTTAATGCTGATAATGGATTTATCGACTTTTCGAGCTCCGCGCCACCGAGCGGCGTTGCTTGGGTACCGGGTGATGGAGGTTTCTCGGCGACCGGTGATTCCTGTGAAGTCGATTATGGCAATGGTAAGTGCTATTACGATTATGTCCCAACATCGACGAAATTACCTGAGATATCACGCTGGGGGTTAATGGCCAATATGACGCATGAGTTGACAGCTGACCATTCGTTAAAGCTGGAAACGATGTTGTCTAATACAACGACCTCTTATAATATGGCTGCAGCGCCTTGGTTTGCAGACAATGATGCTATCTATATTACCAATCGAGACAATCCTATCTACGCACAAATAGCGGACGGGAATGGTTTCTTTGATAATGGGTATGCTTATGATGGCAGTGATCTGACCTTCCGAAAGCGCTTTACCGAGGTTGGCGAGCGGGAGGCGAATGAAGAGGCCACTACCTATCGTGTTCTTGTTGGCTTAGATGGTGTACTTGCTGATGAGTGGTATTACTCAACCGGGGTCATGTTCAATAAGTCCTATACCGTTAATCGCGGTGACAATTATGTTTCTACTAGTCGAGCTTTGGAAGCGTTGAACAGCGGTGTTGACCTGAATGGTGATGGCGTTATTTCCGATGATGAATGGTTAAACCCAATTGCACCGGTTTCTGATGCTTTGGCTGATTATTTGAGGGCGACCACCTTTCAGGAGTCTAGTTTCCGAACTGTGACTGCGGATTTCACACTGTCAAACAGCGAACTAGTCGAAATTTGGGCAGGTTCCGTTGGTATGGCCGTTGGTCTAGAGTGGCGTCAGGAGACATTGGAAGATATCTCCAGTGATAACTTGAAGAATGGCGACTTGGTCGGCAGTGGTGGTAGTGATGCGATAGGCGAGAGAGAGCTATTTTCCTCTTATATCGAGTTTGCTATTCCACTGATGGATAATGACTTTGGCTATATTGAAACCCAACTAGCCGCTCGTTATGAGGATTACAGCGACTTTGGTAATAAGACAACCCCGAAAGCTGCACTGAGTTATCGGCCAATCGAAGGCCTGATGCTGCGAGCTTCTTATGCTGAAGGTTTCCGCGCTCCGAACCTGTATGAATTGGATGGGCAACGTGTTGCCTATACACGGGTAACAGATCCGCTGCGATGCGACCCAGGTAATCCCGACGCGCCCAATACTGGCAAAGATTGTGGCCAGGTGCAAATTCGCTTAATTTCAGGTGGCAACTCAGACTTGAAACCTGAGACCTCGACCTCAATTAATGCTGGGGTGGTTGTGGATTTTGGCCAGCTAGGCTTGATTGACAATCTAAGCATGACCGTCGATTATTTCAAACTTGAGCATGAAGATCGTATCCAAACGTTGAGCACGACCGAGATCTTGAGGCTCGAGTCCGAAGGTACCTTACCTGAAGGTACTGCCGTGATCCGGGGGCCTGCGGAAGGTGATTATCCAGGCGAGATCCTCGATATTATTACATATAGCGCAAACTTAAGTAGCCGAGAGGTCAAAGGCTACAATATGGGTATTAATTATCTCCTTGGTTTAGGCTCAATAGGCGAATTTGATTTTACTAACAGCACCTATTACCTCGAGAGCTATAACGTCATGGGTAGCGAGTGGGCCGGTACCTATCTTCAGCCGCGCCTTAAAAACACCACCCAGTTAGGTTGGAAACTTGGGGATTGGAGCAGTTCACTTACCGCCGTATATCGTGGGCGATTTGATGATTATTACGGAGAGTATTATTATCCGGGCGTGAAAGATCATGTTGCTTCAATGACCACATTGAATCTGGGTGTGAATTATCATGGGTTTGAAAATACTACTTTGACAGTGGGTATTGATAACCTGACAAATAAAAGCCGGCCGGTCGACGCCACGAACGATTCTGGTGGTATCTCTGATGTTGATAACCTTTATGGACAATTTGTCTATGCACAGGTGAAGTTTAACTTCTAACTTTACTGAAAAGTTAGAATAAGTTGAAAGGGGCCAGATTTGGCCCCTTTTTATGCTTTTGGTTTTGGACGTTTTGAACAAAAGCAGATCGCAACAAAGAGGAGCTGCGCAGTTGTATGCTGCGCAATGCGGATCAACTGGCGGCGGCGATGTCTGTTGAGCAGGTTGAGGCGTTAACGGCGCGCCTAGCTGAGCAGGTTGAGTCCATTGGAGCCGAGGTTGTTGTGCTCAAAAGTGGCGATTGCTTTGCTTGGAAAGTGGCGGGTGTGGCTTAGTTTGTTCAAATTACCTTGTGAAAATACCTTGTAAAAATAGTCGGTTAATCACAACTCTTTGATAGCTTGGTTTTCATTCTGGGTTGAGATGCTAACTTATGCCCTTACGCATATTATGGTTGAGATCCGTATGAGACTGATGATCAGCGCCGCGATGGCGGCGAGCATGTTAACCGGCTGTGTGTTGACCGGGGAAGGGGAGCCAGAGGGGCCATCGCCTTTTGATGGTCAGTGGACGATCGGAGAGATCAACGGCGAGGCACTCTTGCCCTTGCCTCGGCAAGCGGCGCCGAGCTTGACGGTGCAGGGCGAGCAATTGAACGCGAACCTTGGCTGCAATCGACTCAACGGCAATTGGCCACAGCAGGGCAAGCCATTTGGGCCTTTGATATCGACGCGAATGGGGTGCCCTGCGCCGATCGATCAGTGGGAGGCGTCGTTGTCTCAGGCGTTGACTGAGGCGGACGGTTACCGGATCGCCCATAGCCGTTTGCAGATCTTCGCCGGTGAAGCGGTGGTATTGGAGGGCTACCGGCCTGGGGATGTACACCAGTGGCTGAGCTGGGACGGTGAGTGGTCATTAACGGTCTTAGCGGGAGCCAGTGAGATCCACGGTTTGTTCGGCGGCCGTGCGCCCTACCTGGTGCTGGATCTGGACCGGGTTCAGGCCCACGGAAACAGCGGTTGCAATCAGTTCTTCGCCACCCCGACGGCCGCGGGTGAGGCACTACAACTGGCCCAAGCGGGGGCAACCATGGTGATGTGTCCGGAACATCTGATGCAGCAAGAGCAGTTGATGATGCAGCATTTTGCCAATGCCAACCGGACGGTGGAAGTGGACGGCAAGCTGCAGTGGTGGCAGGACGAGACTTTGTTGCTGGAGTTTGTGCGCAGCCAATAAGCGGCCATGGAGTGGATATCAAAAAGGCGATCGAATGATCGCCTTTTGTGTTTCTTACCGAACGTTCATGGTTCAGTCCGCGTGCGCGGCATACAGTGCGGTGATCTCTGCGCTGGTTTTGAGTGTGCGCAGGGCCTCGAACTGGTCGATCGCTTCGGGGTAACGTTTCTTTAGGTAACCAAACCACTGCTTGATTCGGTTGGGCAGGTAGATCTCCTTGTCGCCTTTGACCTCCATCTGGGTATAGCGATAAAGGATGGGCTGCATTTCGTCCCAGGTCAGTGGCGCGGCGTCATTCTTGACGACGTCGGCCAGGTTTGGGATCTGCAGCGAGCCGCGTCCCAGCATCAGATCCTGACAGCCGGAGGCGTGCTGACAGCGCTGGCCATCTTCGAAGCTGAAGATCTCGCCATTGGCGATCACCGGAATGCTGATCTTATCGACCACGGGCTTAATCGCGGACCACTTGATCGCATCGGCTTTATAGCCGTCACGCTTGGTGCGCGCGTGGATGGTCAATTCATCGGCACCGCCTTGAACCACGGCATCGGCGATCTCCATCACGTGGCTGGGATCATCCCAGCCCAAACGGATCTTGGCTGAGAGGATCTGCTCATCGGGGATCGCTTCGCGCATCTGTTTGATGATCTGATAGATAAGCTCAGGCTCTTGCAGCAACACCGCGCCGCCTTTGGAGCGGTTAACGGTTTTGGCGGGGCAACCAAAGTTCATATCGACACCGGGCGATCCCAACTCGATGGCGCGCGCCGCATTGGCCGCCAGTACCGGGGGATTCTGTCCGAGTAACTGCACGCGTACCGGGGTGCCACTGAGGGTTTTGCCGTCATTTTTCAGTTCAGGACAGAGACGATAGAACACTTTTTCGGGCAGCAGCAGATCCACCACGCGAACGAACTCGGTCACGCAGAGATCGTAAGGGTTCAGCTCAGTGAGCAGTTGCCGCATCAGGGGATCCATCACCCCTTCCATCGGCGCTAGGACTACGCGCATCGTGTTGCCGTTCTCTACAGAAATTGGGGGCGCAAGTGTACCAGTTGGGACAGATTTGACCAGTTTTGCTGTTTGGATCTTGTTCGAAAAACTGGCGAGGTTAAAAAAAGTTGATAAATTGTGAAAGGGAAGTCCATTCCCTGAGGTCTTCTTGTTTGTGCCAGCGCCAACGGCTGCTGGAAAGAACATAGGTTTTAACCACTGAAGGATTATGACAATGAATACAGCTAAGAAAACCTCTGTTGCGGCCGCTTTGGGTGCGCTGGTTGTGGGCGGGACGATGGTGACCGCGCAAGCCAACCCATTTGCCATGAGTGAGATGGCAGTGGGTTATCAGGTGTCGACCTTCATGGGCGATAAAGCCAGTGAAGGCAAGTGTGGCGAAGGCAAATGCGGCGGCGAAGCCAAAGGGAAAGAGGGTAAGTGCGGCGAAGGCAAATGCGGCGGCGAAGCCAAAGGGAAAGAGGGTAAGTGCGGCGAAGGCAAATGCGGCGGTAAAGCCAAAGGGAAAGAGGGCAAATGCGGTGAAGGCAAATGCGGCGGCGAAGCCAAAGGCATGAAGGAAGGCAAGTGCGGTGAAGGCAAATGCGGCGGCGAAGCCAAAGGCCGGGAAGGCAAGTGCGGCGAGGGCAAATGCGGCGGCGAAGCCAAAGGCCGGGAAGGCAAATGCGGCGAGGGCAAATGCGGTGGCGCAGCCTAACGGCTCAAGGTAAGTTTATCCATAAGCTACGCGGGGCCAGCTTGATGCTGGCCCCGCTTGTAGAGAGGGAGTGGCTGTGATGGTACAAGGGGCGGGCGTCGGATTACGCCGTGAAATGGTGGCGGAGCTGGCTGAGGGGAGCATTCCTGAGTCGATCGGCTTTATGGAGGTGGCGCCGGAAAACTGGCTTAGGGTCAATCCTAAGCTGCGGCGCCAGTTTGCCGCGATCAATGAACGTTGTCCGGTGATCTGCCATGGCTTGTCCCTGTCGATCGGCGCCCCTGCGCCCCTTGATGAAGCCTTCGTTCTGCAGGTAAAAGACTTTTTGGATACCTATCGTATTCCCATTTACTCTGAGCATTTGTCCTATTGCTCCGGCAATGCCCATCTGTACGATCTAATGCCGATCCCCTTTACGGAGGCGGCGGTGGCGCACGTGGTGGCGCGGGTGAAGCGGGTACAGGAGATCCTAGAGCGGCCTTTGGTGCTTGAGAACGTCTCCTATTACGCCGCGCCGGGCGCAAAGATGAGCGAGCTTGATTTCCTCAATGCCGTTTTGTCGGAGGCGGACTGCGAGTTGCTGCTGGATGTGAATAACATCTACGTCAACAGCGTTAACCACGGATACGATCCGCTGCGCTTTTTAGCGGGACTGCCCACCGCGCGGATCCGTTATCTGCACATCGCCGGCCATTACAACGAGGCGGAGGATCTGATCGTCGATACCCATGGGGCGGATGTGATCGATCCGGTTTGGCAGTTGCTGCGGGAGGCGTATCAGCTCCATGGCGTGCACCCGACTTTGCTGGAGCGCGATTTTAACCTGCCGCCGCTGGCGCAGTTGCTGACAGAGGTGGAACAGATCAGTCAGATCCAGCAGGCGTCGATCGCTGCGGGTGAGGCGAGGAGGGCGTAGCCATGACGACCGATCTTAGCCAAATGCAGCAGGAGTTTATGGCCTACATTCGCGCCCCTGAGGTGGGTGAGCCGCCTAGTGGTGTGGAGGCTCGACGGATGGCGGTGTATCGGGAGCTGATGTTCAATAACGTCAGTGGTTTCGTGAACAGCGGCTTTCCTGTGTTGCGGGCACTGACGGCGACGCCGCTGTGGCAGCAGCGTTTACGTCACTTTTTCGCCCAGCACGATTGCCATTCTCCGCTGTTTGTCGATATCGCCAAGGAGTTCTTGGCCTATTTGCGTGATTGCGAAGGGCTGCGATCTTGGGAAGCGGCTTTGGCTGATTATGAATATTTAGAGCTGCAGATCGATACCTTGCCCGAGGTGCTTGATCAGCCGCTGCTGCTTGAGCCCGAGGCGGTATTAACTCAGCCGCTGTGCTGTTACCGCGCGGCGAAGCTGGCGCAGTACGACTACCCGGTCCAGCGATTGGGCGAGGCGTGTCCCGAGGTTGACGCGAGTCCGACCTTCCTGTTGGTGTATCGGGATCGGGATGATGAGATCGCCTTTATCGAGCTTAACGCCTTGACGGCGCGCTTGCTTGAGGCATTAATCAGCGAGCCTGGGCAGACGGCGCAGGGGCTGATCCTGACCATGGCCGAGGCGCTGCCGGATCTTGCACCGGAGATCGTGGCGCAGGGCGCAGGGCAGATCCTGTTGCAGATGGCGCAGCTTGGCGTCGTGCGGGCAGCGACAGCAGCCTAATAACACGGTGGCCGCTGTGCTTGGGTTGGAGTGGCGGCATTGCGAACCGTATCAATCCGTTATGCAGCGATAGCCAAATCACTATAAACCTTACTGTTTGCAGGTTTTTGCGTGATGTCGATCACGTTATGCTGTGCGCTCAATTCATGGGAGTGTGCAGTCATGGCCGACAATCAATTCAAAGAGCCTTATAATCTTTTCCATTTTCTGGGTTTATTAGCGGTGCTGTTGATCCCAACGTTACCCGCCTCTCTGACCTGGTTCAAACTTTTGCTGGGCTGAGTTTTTGTTAAGTCCAGTCGATAGTGAGTCCGAGTTTGCATCTGATGTTATAGGTGCTTAAGCTTAGCCAGCAATACGGTTGATCGGCCCAGTTGTGCGCATTGCAGACTGGGCTTTTTGTTGTGGCCTACACACCTGGACTTAAGACGAACCATGAATCAAGCTTCCCTGACGCTGATCAAAGACAGCATCAAGACCATTCCGAATTACCCAAAAGAGGGGATCATGTTCCGTGACGTGACCTCGCTGATGGAAAATGGCGAAGCCTTTCGCTTGAGCATTGAGCTGCTGGTTGAGCAGTTTAAAGATGGCGGTTTTACCAAGATCGTCGGAACCGAAGCCCGTGGTTTCTTATTTGGCGCGCCGCTGGCGGTGGCCTTGGGTCTGGGCTTTGTCCCTGTGCGTAAGCCGGGCAAACTGCCACGACCAACTAATGCTCAGTCCTACGAGCTGGAATACGGCATGGATACCCTGGAGATCCATCAAGACGCGATTGTGGCGGGTGATAAGGTGTTGGTGGTGGATGATCTGCTGGCGACCGGTGGCACCATCGATGCGACCGTTAAGCTGATCCGCGATCTTGGCGGTGAAGTGACCGACGCCGCATTTGTGATCAACCTGCCGGATCTGGGCGGCGAGCAGCGCCTGAAGGATCTTGGCCTGAATGTGTTGTCTCTGTGTGAATTTGAAGGCGATTGAGTTCGGCGTAAACGCGCAAAACTTCTTCGACTGACAAGCCGAGCCTGTGCTCGGCTTTTTGCTGTCTGTAGCCCTGTGATATTCTTGCAGACAGATCAACGGCGACCGCCGTTCAATGCGTTTCAGGAGTCCCATGTCCTATCAGGTTTTGGCCCGCAAATGGCGGCCGGCCACATTCGATCAGGTAGTTGGCCAAGAGCATGTGCTCAAAGCGTTGACTCATGCCCTTGAGCACAACCGCTTGCATCACGCCTATCTGTTTACCGGTACCCGCGGCGTGGGTAAGACCTCCATCGCCCGCTTGCTGGCCAAGGGGCTAAATTGCGAGCAGGGTGTAACGGCGACCCCTTGCGGCCAGTGCGATAACTGCCAGGAGATCAATCAGGGACGTTTTGTCGATCTGCTTGAGATCGATGCGGCGTCGCGTACCAAGGTGGACGATACCCGCGAGATCCTCGATAACGTGCAATATCAGCCGGTGCGTGGGCGCTTTAAGGTCTATTTGATCGATGAAGTGCACATGTTGTCCCGGCACAGTTTTAACGCGCTGTTGAAAACCCTCGAGGAGCCGCCGGAGCACGTCAAGTTTCTGCTGGCGACGACGGATCCGCAAAAGCTGCCGGTGACGGTTCTGTCCCGTTGCCTCCAGTTTAACCTTAAGAGCGTGACCCCCAAGCGCATTGCCGGTCATCTGGCCAAGGTACTGGATGCCGAGCAGATCGCCTACGATCTGCCAGCGCTGGATCTGCTGGCCCAGGGCGCGGACGGCAGTGTGCGTGATGGCATGAGTCTGACCGATCAGGCCATTGCGCATGGTGCGGGCGAGCTGCGACTGGCGCAGGTACAGGCGATGTTGGGGACGCTGGATAGCGCCTATGCCCTCAAGCTGTTGGATACCTTGTGTCAGGGCGAGCCGGCTCAAATGTTGAGGATCCTAGATGAGGTCGAGAGCTTCGCGCCGGATCACGACGATCTGTTGCGGCAGATGGCTGCGGTATTGCATCAGGTGGCCTTGGCTCAGTTTAGTCTCAAGACCCATTCGGATCTGGCCAGCATCGAGCAACTGGATCAGCTGGCCAGCCGACTGGATCGGGAGCAGATCCAGCTGTGGTATCAGATCCTAACCCAAGGACGGAAAGATCTGGCGCTGGCCCCTGATCCCCGCAGTGGCTTGGAGATGACCTTATTGCGGGCCTTGGCCTTTGCACCGGTTGAGCCTTTGCCACCGCTGCAGGCGCGGCAAGTCGCTCCGCCGGTAACGGTCAGCGCCGCGCCGGGTGACGTCGTGACGGCATCGACCGCCGTGGCAGCCCCGTCGTTGGAAGCGACCAAGCCGTCTCAGAGTGCGCCTGCGGACCTAGAGGCGCCAGCGGTAACCGTCAATTCAACGAGCGAGGCGTTGCCATCGGATGCGGCGCCGTCAGCGCCTCAAGCCGTTCCCGTGGCGCAGGCGTCGGCTGCAGTTGAGCCTGTGGCTGGTGCGGTGCGCTCTGCGACGGCGCCGGCTGCGCCCGAGGCGGATGAGGCGTCACTGCTGGCAGAGCAGCAGGTTATTCGCCAACAGGCCGAGGTGATGCAAAGCCCAGCTTCCTCCGAGCCGGTGAGCACGCCAGCAGTGGCGCCCCCGTCCGATCTTAATCCGCCCCCCTTTGAGCAGGATGAAGCGGCGATGGCGGCGGAGCAGGCGATGTTGATGGCGCAAGCGGAGGAGATGATCCCCTATGACGCCCATTTCCACGAGGCTGCGCCAAGCGAGCCGGAGCCGATGGTGCCACCTGTGGAGCAGGAGGCAGCTGCTGCGGCAGAGCCAGCCTTGCCCGCCGCTGGGCTGCCGGATCTGATCAGTCAGGTGCTGGCCAATCAGCAAAGTTTGAGTCAGCGAGCGGCAGAGTCGAGCGACAGCGAGGCAGCGGCAGCAACGCCGGAGCCGACACTGAGCAAACCGTCGGCGGCGCGCCCAAAGCCTGAAGCCGTTGCCCGCGGGGCGGCGGCAGCCGAGTCAAACTCGGCGAGCCTCACTGAGGCTGAGGATCCGATGGATCGTCCGCCGTGGGTGGCCGCTGAGGATACCCCGACAGCCCAAGTGCGGGCTGAGACAGACGCGAGTGCGGATAAACCGGCGCTGCGCTTGGTTGAGACTCAGCCCAGCCCAGAGCCCCGCGCAGAGCCGCAAGTGGCTAAGACCCAGGTGCCGGCCGAGAGCGCGTCAGAGGCCATGGCGCCACCGGCGAGTGACGATGAGCGCGAGCTTGATTGGCAGTGGTACAGCGCGATGGCCAAACTGGGGATCGGCGCGCGTCCACGGCAGCTGGCGGTCAATTCGGTGCTCAGTCGGCAGGACGATCGGATCTGCCTGTCGCTGCGCAGCGATCAACGTCACTTGAATAACGAGTCGGTGATCGCACCGCTCAAACACAGCCTTGAACAGTTGTGGCAAACCGAGATCACGCTGACCATTGAGATCGCGGATAAACCGGGTCGGGAAACGCCGCTGGAGATCCGCCGTCGACGCCACAAAGAGCGCTTGGTGCAGGCGCGTGAAGAGCTGCTGGCCGATCCCGCCATCGCTTGGTTCCAGGCGGAAATGGACGCGAAATTAATCGAAGAGTCGGTGAGTTATCAAACTCCTGAGACTCACTGAGCAATACCCCTTGTCCGGGAGCACGGTTTCGGTAACATGTGCTCCCATTAATGAACAGCCGAGTAAATAAGAGAGCAAATTATGTTTGGTAAAGGCGGAATGGGTAACCTGATGAAGCAAGCGCAGCAGATGCAAGAGCGCATGCAGAAAGCCCAGGAAGAGATCGCCCAGATGGAATCTGTGGGTGAGTCCGGTGCTGGCATGGTGAAGATCACCATGAACGGCGCCCATAATGTACGTCGCGTTGAGATCGATGAGAGCTTGATGGAAGACGACAAAGAGATGCTGGAAGATCTGATCGCCGCGGCCATCAACGATGCTGCTCGCCGTGTTGAAGAGAACCAGAAAACCAAGATGGCTGAGATCACTGGCGGTATGAACCTGCCAGCCGGTATGAAACTGCCGTTCTAATGAAATTCAGTCCACTGGTTGATGATCTGATCAAGGCCCTGCAATGCCTACCGGGCGTTGGGCCCCGCTCGGCCCAACGGATGGCTTTTCAGTTGCTGGAGCGCGATCGTCAAGGCGGTGCGCGGCTGGGCGATGCATTGGCGACCGCCATGCGTGAGGTGGGACACTGTCGGCAGTGTCGTACCTACACGGAGCAGGATCTGTGTCAGATCTGCGCCAACCCTAAGCGGGGCGAGACCGGGCAGCTGTGCGTGGTTGAGTCACCGGCCGATCTGCTGGCGATCGAATCCGCTGGCCAGTACGCCGGTCGCTATTTTGTGTTGATGGGGCACCTGTCGCCGTTGGATGGGATCGGCCCGGATGATATCGGGCTGGACAGTCTCGATGCCATGCTGGCGGCAGAGTCGTGGCGTGAGGTGATCCTCGCGACCAACCCGACGGTGGAAGGCGACGCGACCGCGCAGTACATCGCCGACATGGCGCGCGAGCATGGGGCGGAGATCAGCCGCATTGCGCATGGCGTGCCGGTCGGCGGGGAGCTGGAATACGTGGATGGTACCACCTTGGCGCTGTCCTTCAGTGGACGCAAAAAACTGTAGCAAATGTGCTCTGCGTGCCTCGGCCTGTATGGGGTGAACTGTCACGCTTGCTGCAACAAAAACGGCCTTTTACGGCCGTTTTTTGCGTTCTGTGCTCTACCCACTACTGGGTCACTGGTCGAGATTACGTTCACTTTCGGCCCGAGAAGATGGCGATAGACGCAATGGATTCAGTCGTTGTTTAACGTGTCATCGCTCTCGACAGTATTGTCAGTGGGGGTATTGGAGGTCAGCGCATAGGTGCGACGTTTTAAGCTGGCTTGATACTTCATCCACACTTTCTCGTGGGGCGTCTGAGCGATCTGCTCGCCATGGGCGACGTCAACAAAGCGAGCTTCTTCCTCATTGGCTGGTATGCGATCACCGCTGGACAGGGCTTGGTAGGCGACGCCGTGCTGCTCCAAGCGCTGCGCTTCACTGATGGTAAAACTGCCGCTGCGGGCCAGGCCCCTTGGGTAGCGTTGATCGACAAACAGCCTGTTGCAGTCGAAGCTCTGTGTCTGTATTGGGCTGGAATCGGTTGCCGTTGCGTTTGTCACTGTGACGCTCCTGTCTCTCAGACATTGGTTATTTGGCCGAAATATAGGTCAGGCCGGATGGCGGTAGCCGCGAAAAATTTCGCGATTGAGCACAAAAATTTTTCACGTCAACTGTGCGCATCCATGGGCCGATCTGTGTGCGTTAACGTGCACGAAAGCAAAGGCGTCTACACTTGGCAAACGGGTTCGTACGCGCCGGTGAAGTGATGGCCGTCGCTGCGGGTGGGAGCGAAAAAGGAGCCACTATGCGTGCGTTATGGCCGTGGTTGATCGTGATCTTGCTCGGGTGTTCACCCGCGCCGGTGCCGCAGGAAGACGAGGTTGAGTCGGAGCAAGCGGACGAACTGACGTTGGAGGTCGAAGACATCATTCCTGATCCGCTTTGGGATCGAAACTATGCGCTGCAGGACGTATGGCCCGTCTTGTCTCAGCCGTGGGGCGGCGATCTCAATGACATGCTTGAGCGGGGAGAGATCCGGGTACTGACCAGCTTCACCTTGGGTTGGTATTACATCGATCAGGGTCAGCCCACCGGATTGACCTACGAGTCGACCAAGTTGTTCGAAGCCTATGTGCATCAGCAACTCGGCGAGGCGGCGAAACGGCTGAAGATCACCGTGATCCCGGTGCGGCGTGATCAACTGATCCCGTATCTCAAGCGCGGTTATGGCGATCTGATCTTCGCCAACATGACCATCACAGAGCAGCGAGCCGAGCAGGTGGCGTTCTCCGAGCCGTATAGTCAGGAGGTGCGCGAGGTGCTCGTGACCGGAGAAAACTCGGAAGCTGCGGCTGATTGGGCCAGCGCGCTGGATTGGACCATCACGGTGCGGCGGGAGTCCAGCTACTACCAGAGCTTGAAGGCACTGAATGCTCAGCGTAAAGCTCAGGGGTTGAAGCCGCTGACGATCCGTTTGGCGGATCCGCGATTGGAAGATGAAGATCTGTTAGAAATGGTGGCCGCGGGTTATTTACAGGCGACCGTGGTGGATGAGCATAAGCTCGAGGTGTGGAGGGAGGTGCTGCCGCAGTTGGTGGTGCACTCGGCGCTGCCGTTACGCCAAGGCGGCGAGCTGGGGATCGCGATGCGTAAAGACAGTCCCCAGCTGCAGGCATTGGTGAATGATTACGTCAAAGCCAATCCGGTGGGCAGCAAGACGGTGAACGTGCTGATCAATCGTTATCTGCGCTCTCCGGTGTGGGCCGGACGGGCGTTGGAGCGGGATCCCTTTCACAAAGCCGCAGAGTACATCCCGCTGTTTAAGAAATACGGCGAGCAATACGATTTTGACTGGGTGCTGTTGATGGCCTTTGCGTTTCAGGAGTCTCGCTTCGATCCCAACGCCCGCAGCCCGGTCGGTGCTGTGGGGATCATGCAGTTGATGCCAGCCACGGCTCGGGATAAACGGGTCAACATTAACAACATCGAGCAGGTCGAGAACAACATCCACGCCGGCACCAAGTATCTGGATGTGTTGCGCAGCCTGTACTTTGCCGACGATGCGCTGACGGAATTTAATCGGATGATCTTTGCCATGGCGGCTTACAACGCGGGACCCAATCGGATCAACCGACTTCGGCGCGAGGCGGCACAGCGCGGCCTGGATCCCAATGTGTGGTTTAACAATGTCGAAGATCTGGTGGCGGCGCAGGTGGGCACCGAGCCGGTCAACTATGTGGCCAACATCTATCGCTATTTTGTCACTTACAAGCGGGTGCTTAAGGAGCGGGAGGAGCGGGAAACGATCCGCGGGCACTGGCAGGGATCGTCGAGTGAAGGCGGTTGATATAGCGGCGCAGGCGCTTGATGGCACGTTGCATCGCCAACATCTGCTGACGTTTATCGCACTGAGGATCATAGCGCAGGCTGAGAAAGTGGTGGCAGATCGGCGCAAACCGCGCGGCCAGCTGTGGCTGCGTCACTTGCAGCCGACGCAGGTGGCCCAGTGGCGCTTCGCCGGGCTTGGGTCCTGCGCCGATCGCCTCTAGCTTGCGCAGGATCTTGCGGTAACGGCGCACCGCAAGCGGCGCCGTTTTGGGCAGCTTGAGTAAGCCGCTGCTCAGAGCTTGTAGCAACGCCAGCACAAAGATCGCCCCCCCCAGCAGCGCTCCGGCTTTGAGTAGGTCAAAGCCCCCCATCCATCGGTCCCACAGGCGCGCTTGACGTTGTTCGTCAAAGCCCATCACCCAACGACTCCACTGGTAATCCACTTGCGCCATCCAGCCGCGCAGTTGCCACAGCCAGGGGCTGTTGCGAAACTGCAGCCAGGGCAGTCGGGCGTCCGCCATAAACCCCTCTTGCTGCGCCAACGCCGCTTGCGCGCCTTGCTCGACGCGCTCTGGCGCTACGGCGGCGGTGGGATCGATCCGCACCCAACCTTGGCCCTCGAGCCAAACCTCGCTCCAGGCATGGGCGTTGTATTGATAGATGGAGAGAAAGTCGCCTCGCGGCCCCAGCTCGCCACCTTGATAGCCGGTCACCAGTCGGGCGGGGATCCCGGCTTGGCGCGCGACAAACACCAGCGCGGAGGCGTAGTGACTGCAAAAGCCCGCTTGGGTATCGAACAGGAAGCTGTCGATCTGATCGGGGCCCAGCTTGGGCGGCTGCAGGGTATAGCGAAACGGCGCCTGGCGAAACCGCTGTAGGATAGCTGCGATCCGAGCGGTGGGATCATCATACTGTTGCCTCAGCTGTGTGGCCCAGCGTCGACTGGCGGGATCGCCTTGAGCGGGCAGTTGCAGCGCCTGCTGGCGCACGGTTTCGCTGAGAGGTCGAGGCGTTGGCGCCGCTTGCGCCTGCAGCAGGGCAACCGAGGTGCGGGTGGCCGGTGGCGTGCGCCAGCCAAGGCGCCCGCCAGGTAAGGGCTGGAGGGCCGGATCTTGACTGTCGCTGTGCTTGAGGGTGGGAAGCCAGCGCTGGTGGCTGGGCTCGAGGATCAATTGATAGGGGCGGTAGGGCGGAGATAGGGGCTCAGGCTCCGCTTCGGCCAAGCGACTGGCGCGCCAGCGCTGGCCATCAAAGTCATTCAGGATTAATGCACGCCAGTATCGTTGCTCGGGGGCGGGGATCGCGCCGTCGAAACTGGCCCGCATCACCAATTCATCACTGCGGGTGAGCTGGGCTATCTGACCCAGAGCCAGGGAATCCGAGAGGCCGGTGCGGGCGATCTGCGGATTTTGCAGTTGCCAGATCGGCGCCATCCTCGGCACCAGCAAAAACAGCAGCAGTGTCAACGGCAGGCTAAACACCATCAATTTGGCCGTTTCCAGCGCCAACGCCTTGGGGGCTTCGGGCCGATAGCTGATCAACAACGGGGTGGTATTGAGGGCGACCAACAACACCATTTGCACCGCCATCAACGGGGTAAAGCTGTCCAGCAAGTGTAGGCCGATGAGAAAATAGCCGGTGAGGATCACCACGGTGAGATCACCGGTGTTGCGCGTTTCGATGGTTTTCAGGCCGTAGGCCAAGATCAGCAGGTTGGTCAGCGCTTGCATCATGTCCATCTGGGTGGCGATGGAAAATAGGGTGAGGGTGGCGGCGATCCCCAGGCTGTTCACCAGCAGTTTGGGCGGCCGAGTCACCCGGCCGTAGAAGATCCCAACACGCCATAACAAGCAGAGCAGTAGGATCGCCAGAGTCCACGGCGTGGCGGTTGGGCTGAGGGGCAGAATGATGGCGATCTGACTGAGCAGCAGACAGCCTTGGGCGGCGCGGGAGACCAACATCAGTCGCTGCTCCGATAACGGGCCAGACCATCTAAGCAACGCTTCAGATGGGCGCTGCCGTGCTCGGGGGCAAAGCGCTGTGCGCCTAACGCCAAGGCAAAGGGGACGCCTTGATGGTGCAGTCGGGTGAGCTCGGCCGCCACCGCGCTGAGTGCGAGCTCGATCGGGCTACCCGGGTGTAGGGTCACATGGGTTGGGGCACCTTGTGGGGCAACAAACTGCTTGACCTGCAGCTGGCCGCTTTGTGCCCATTGCTTCCAAGCGATCCGGGCCCGGCTCTGACCCGGCTGCCAGCGGGCCAGCCCTTGAAAGTCGTCCAAGCCTTCCCGGCTGCGGGCAGGCTCAGAGCCGACGTGTTGCTCGCTGTGCTGGCTGAGCACGGGGCCGGGCTCGGCGGCGGGCCAGACCAAGGCACTTTGGGCCAGATCCAGATGGGACCAGACCCGACACAATCCCAGTGGGTAGCGGCTCTCGATGCGGATCCGACCTGGCTTGAGCACGCCGCGTCGCTCACTGGGGTGGAGTAACTGCACCTGGGTCTCTTGGGCTAGCACTCGGTTGATCCGACGCAGTGGCCCATCTTCGTATTTGAGGTGCAGCTGAAACAGCGGACGGGCACTGCTGACGCTCAAGTCAAACGGGATCGGCTCGCCGGCATGGCGGTGGTGGGCTTGACCTGAGGCCAGGGTCAATCCGGCCAGATTGCGAAACGCCATCAGGATCGAGGTATTGAACAGGCTGAACAGCAAAAAGGCGAGGGCCAGCACCAGATTGTTCTGGTAGTTGGTGCCCAGCAGGAACAAGACCGCGGTCATGCCCAGAAACAGCGCACCACTTTTACTGGGGAGGATAAAGATATTGCGATGACTGAGGACTTGCCGCGGCGCGGCAGGCAATCGGCGTCGCAGCCAACGCAGGTAGAGCGAGCGGACGAGGCGCGGCACCCTCATTGGATCGGGTTGATCTGCGATAGGATATGGGTGGCGTGGAGGCTGCCATCACTGGGCTGGCCGGCACGCAGGCGGTGCTCGGTGACGGCGGCAAACACCGCCTGGATGTCATCGGGCACCACAAACTGGCGACCGTCGATCATCGCCCAGGCTTTGGCGGCGGCCAACAGAGCCCGACTGGCTCGGGGCGACAGGGGCGCACTGCGCCGCTCCTGGCGGCGCGAGTAGTGGATAAGTGCCAACAGGTAATCCAGTACCGGATCGGACACCTTGATCGCCTGTACCTGTTGCTGCAGCTGCGTCAATTGGGTTGGGCTCAGGCAGGCGGGCAATTGATCCACCTCGTCGGCGCGATGATCGCCCTTGAGCAGGCGTTTTTCCGCCGCTTCGCCGGGGTAGCCCAGACTGAGCCGCATCATAAACCGATCCAGTTGGGATTCGGGCAGCGGGAAGGTACCGGATTGCTCGGTCGGGTTTTGGGTGGCGATCACGAAAAAAGGCTGAGGTAACGCGTGGGTTCGGCCATCGACACTGACCTGTTGCTCTGCCATGGCTTCGAGCAAGGCGCTTTGGGTCTTGGGGCTGGCGCGGTTGATCTCGTCGGCCAGCAGCAACTGATTGAAGATGGGACCGGGGTGGAAATCAAAGCGCTGCTGGGCGGGATCGAAGATACTGACGCCGATCAGATCCGACGGCAGCATGTCGGCGGTGAATTGCACTCTTTGATGGCTGAGTCCCAAGGTTTGTGCCAGCGCGGCGGACAGGGTGGTTTTGCCCATGCCGGGCAGATCTTCCAGCAGCAGATGTCCGCCGGCCAATAAGCAGGAGAGGGCCAGTTTGAGCGGCTGGGGCTTGTCCAGTAACACCTGCTCCAGCTGCGTCAGTACCTGGCTAACTGATTGCTCTGATCCCTGTCCCATGTCTGCCCTTATCGTGGTCTAATCGCGCGGTTGCTGCCCTTAACTATTGGCAAGCTTTGGCGCTATCGCCAACTTATTCTGTTGATTTTGGTGTCTCTTTGGGCTCAGGCGTCAGGCTGGGGCGCAGTTGGTCGATCAGATCCATTGGTACGGGGAAGATCAGGGTGTTGGTGCGATCGGTCGCCACCTCGGTCAGTGTCTGCAGGTAGCGAAGTTGCAGTGCGTTGGGTTGCTGGGCCAGGACTTCGGCGGCGTCGGCCAGCTTTTGCGAGGCTTCCATCTCACCGGTGGCGTGGATCACCTTGGCGCGCCGCATCCGTTCGGCCTCGGCCTGGCGGGCCATGGCCCGAACCATGGATTCGGAGATATCTACGTGCTTTATTTCGACATTGGCGATCTTGATGCCCCAGTTGTCGGTGTGTTGATCCAAGATGGCTTGCAGATCGCGGTTGAGGGTATCGCGAGCGGATAGCAACTCGTCCAACTCATGCTGGCCCAGCACCGAGCGCAGGGTGGTTTGGGCCAGCTGACTGGTGGCCTCGAGGTAGTTTTCAACGTTGTTGATCGCCATTTCTGGGTCCAGAACCCGGAAGTAGACCACGGCGTTGACCCGGACGGAGACGTTGTCGCGGGTGATCAGATCCTGAGTCGGCACGTCCAGTACGATGGTGCGCAGATCGACCCGCACCATCTGCTGGATCACCGGGATGATGATGATCAGACCCGGGCCTTTGACCCGTTGAAAGCGACCGAGCAGGAACACCACCGCTCGTTCATATTCGCGCAGGATCCGAAACATGCTGAAAAGCACCAGCACGATCAGGATGAGCAGAGTCAGTATGGTGTATTGGGGGATCATAACGCCTCCTTAAGCGGCCCGACGGTTAAGAGCATGCCGTCGCGCGCGAGGATCCGAACCTTTTGGTTCGGCTGTAAAGGGTGATCGCTGACCGCCTGCCACAGCTCGCCGGAAAAGCGGACCCGACCGGGCCCAGGAAAGCCGTCGAGCACCACCACCTCACATTGGTCAAACTGGGTGTCGCCGGTGGTGGCCGGACGCCGGCGGATCTTGAGCAGCATGGTCAGCACCACACTAAAGAGCAGCAGTGAGCTCAGTGATAAGGCGAGGATGAGCGGCAGGGCGATCTGATAACCGGGCAGATCGGAGTCCATCAGTAAGGTGGAGCCCAGTGCGAAAGCGATGACGCCGCTGATCCCAAACAGACCGAAGCTGGGGCTGAGGGCCTCGGCGATCATCAGGATGATCCCAAGCAGCATCAAGGCCAAGCCGGCGTAGTTGACTGGCATCATCTGCAGCGCATACATCGCCAGCAAAAGGCAGATCCCGCCTAAAACGCCAGGCAGGCCGACGCCAGGATTGTAGAACTCGAGGATCAAGCCATACAGTCCGATCAGCATCAGGATATAGGCGACATTGGGGTTGGTGATCACCGCCAGCAGTTTATGGCGCCAGTTCGGTTGGCGCTGCAGCTGCGCGCCGCTGCCATCCAGGGTGTGTAATTCACCCAGAACCGTGACGGTCCGGCCCTGCAATTGGGCCAGCAGGGCATTCAGATCCGGTGCGATCAGATCGATCACGTTCAGCTCCAGCGCCTCTGAGGCGGGGAGGCTGGCGGCTTCGCTGACCGCGGTTTCGGCCCAATCGGCGTTGCGGCCATGCAACTCAGCCAGCGCCCGGATGTAGGCGATCGCATCATTGAGCACCTTCTTCTCCAGGGTCGTCTTGGCCACGACCTTGCTGTCGTCCCGTGCGGTTTTAGGCGCTTGTGATTGGGGCTGCTCCTGCGATTGGGACTGTTCCGGTGTTTGCTCTGGCTCAGGGGCATCGGGCGCTGGTGTGGAGCCGGGCAGCCCGCCGGGCGCGATCGACACCGGCGACGCTGCGCCCAGATTAGTGCCCGGGGCCATGGCGGCCACGTGGCTGGCCAGCAACAGATAGGTGCCGGCGCTAGCGGCGCGGGCGCCAGATGGGGAGACGTAGGTGACAACCGGGACCGACGACTGGGTCACGGCCTGGATCAGATCGCGCATGGCGGTGTCCAAGCCGCCGGGGGTATCCAGTTGGATCACCACCATGGCGGCATCTTGCTCGGCGGCAAGCTGCAGCTCGGAGATCACAAAGTCGGCGCTGGCCGGGCCGATCACGCCCTTGAGTGGGATCAGCCACACCTGCGCCTGCGCAGCGGGCAGCAAGATGAAGCATAAGAGGAACAAGCGCAGCACGGGGAGCATTGGGATCTCCAGTCAGCCCTGTCTGCGTTAAGTCTAGTTGAACCGGCCTTTAGTAGGCGCGCGTTTGCTCCTGCTCCGTCATCAGTGCCAGGCTGCGGCCGTTAAGTTTGGCGTAGATCAGCTGATAGCTGAGGATCGCTTCGACGTACTCGCGGGTTTCTCGAAAGGGGATGGTCGCGACGAAGCGGGCCGCGTCCAATTGACCATCGCTGCGATTGAGCCAACGGGACACGCGATGCGGCCCGGCATTATAGGCGGCACTGGCCAGCAGGCGGTTGCCGTCGTAGCGTTGGTACAGCTCCTGATAGTAGGCGGAGCCCAGCTGGATATTGCGCTTGGGCTGGTAGAGATCGCGGCTGCCGTGATAGGGCGCGCCGATCTTCTTGGCGGTGCTTTTGGCGGTGCTGGGCAACAGTTGCATCAGGCCATAGGCATCGGCATGGGAGCGCGCCTTAGGATACAGCGCGCTTTCGCGTCGGGCCACGGCTTGCAGCAGGGCGATATCGAGCTGACGCAGATTGGCGAACTGCTCGAAGTGGTTGCTGTAGGCTGTGGGGAAGCGCCACTCCAGTGCATCCCACATCTTGGCTTGGATGGTGCCTTCAACGGTTAAAAAGTGCCATTGGTTGCTGTGGGCCATCGCCATCAGCGCGGCCTGTTGCTCGGCGCTCAAACGTGGGATCTGCCAGCGGATCTCATTGCGTGCATCCTGCCACTTCTCCAGTGCCATCAACTCCTGCAGGCGCTGCGGGCCAGCCAGCGCCATGGTTTGTTGATAGTCTTCCGGGCTGAAGTAGGGCTGCTGACTTTGCATGGCGTAGGGCAGGGCGAGGTGCTGGGCGGCCAGAAAACCGTAAAAGTTGCGGCGTTTGGCCAGGGCGGCCCAGCGCTGCTGAGCGAAATTGGGCTGGCCCATTTGTGCGGCACTGTAGGCGTGCCAGTATTGCCATTCGGCCTTGTTCTGGGTGGTCTCGCTGAGGCTGGCATAATAGGTCTGCACGCCATCCCAATCCGCCTCGAAGATCGCCCGACGGGTCCGCAGGATTAACAGGTTATCTTTGGGCAACGCTAACAGCAGCGCTTCGTGATCGTCACTCCAGTTGTTTTCCAGCAGGCTGTAATACAGCAGGGTGTGCGCCGCTTCGGTGCGGAAGTCGCCAAGCATGGCTTCAACGCTGCGCCATTGACGCCATGCCTTGCTGGGCGAACTGCGGGCCTGACGCTGGAGGGCCAATGAGGCGATCTGCGCGCCCGTTTGATCGGCGCGCTTGAGGACGTTTTGCTGTTGCTTCAATTGAGCGGGATCGCGATACAGCTTGAGGAGCAGATCGCCCTGGCGCCGATACGGTTGGCTCAGTAGGCTGTTGAGATAGCGCACCAGCGAATATTGGCTCGCATCAAAGGCCAGCAACATACGTTGCCAGATCAGCTCGTTGCTGCGCTTCCCGGCTTTTTTCCACGCGGTGAACAGCGGGTCACAGGCCTTATCGCGGCTGCGGCCGGACAACCAGAGCTGTTCGGCTCCTTGCCAGGCGATGGCGTGATCGCCCGTCGCCAGTCGTGCCCGGTAGTAATAACAGCGCAGGACTTCACTGTTGGGCGGCTCGGGACTGAGGATCAGATAGGCCTGCCAATCCTGACGTCGGCCCCGATCGGTCAAGAAATGGTGTTTAAACTGATTGTACAGCGGGGTGGGCGCGAGCTCTTGCAGGATCTCGACCGCTTGCTGGGCCGATAGCTGAGGGATCTGCGCCCGCCGGTACTGGTAATCCAGGTAGGGGGTGAGCGGGTAGCCTTCGAGTTGCTTCCGCAATGGGTAATAGCGATTGGTGTGGCCACTTTTTAGGGCCTGACGCGCCTGTTGATATAAGGCGCGTTGCTGCTCCAGTGTCGTCGCGTGCAGCGGCAAACTCAGCAGTGTCATTAACAATGCGGTTGCGATCTTTCCCCAAGCCAAAATGGTTACTCCTTTAAATCCACGACACACTGCGTCGGCGGTCAGATTATTTTCCGGTGTCTTTGCACCATGACCTGCGCTATGACGAAACAGTGTTTAGCTTAGTTGGTTGCCGGATGGTTGCGCATCAAATCTGCTGGGTTCGGCCTGGGCAGCAGGCCGGTCCAGCACGGTTAATTATCCTGCTCTAGCGCGGCTTTCAATAGTGCAGGATCGGGCTGCTTGCTGCTCTCAACGCCCAACTGTCTGAGCTGTTCGCCTTGGCGCAGCAGATTGCCCCGACCGTTGGAGAACTTGTTCATCGCTTGCTGATAGCTGCCATTGGCGGTTTCGAGTGCTCTGCCGAGTTTTTGCAGATCATCGGCGAAGCCAACCATCTTGTCATAGAGCTTACCGGCCTGTTGCGCGATATGGCGGGCGTTCTGGTTTTGGTGCTCGAAGCGCCACAGATTTTGAATGGTGCGCAGCGCCACCAGCAAGTTGGTGGGACTGACCAGCAAGATGTTGTGCTCCAGCGCATCGTTGATCAGGGCCGGATCGGCCTCGACGGCGGTGAGGAAGGCGGGCTCGACCGGAATAAACATCAGTACATAGTCGAGGCTCTGCAGTCCTTCGAGTTTATGGTAGTCCTTGCTGCCCAGCTCCTTGATGTGATTGCGTACCGAGCCGACGTGTTCGGCCAATGCCTGACTGCGCTCGGCGGGATCTTCACTGTTGTGGAAGCGTTCAAAGGCGCGCAGTGACATCTTGGCGTCGATGATCACGTCCTTGCCATCGGGCAGGCGGATCAACACATCCGGTTGATAGCGCTTGCCGTCGGCCTGCTGGAAGCTGGCTTGGGTTTCGTATTCGCGGCCCTGTTTGAGGCCGCTTTGCTCCAGTAGCCGCGCCAGGATCACCTCGCCCCAGTTGCCTTGGGCCTTGTTGTCGCCCTTTAGCGCTTTAGTCAGGTTGACCGCGTCCTCGCTCATCTGCTGGTTGAGCGCCTTGAGATCCAGCAGTTGCTGAGCCAGTGCATGACGTTGCTTGGCCTCTTCGGTGTAGCTGGTCTGAACCTGCTGTCGAAATTGCTCCATCTGCATTTTGATGGGCGAGAGGACGGCATCGAGATCTTTGTGGCTTTGGCTCAGGAAGCTTTGCTGTTTCTGCTCGAAGATCCGATTGGCCAGATTCTCAAATTGTTCGGTGAGCCGCGCTTCGCTGTCTTGCTGTTGTGTCAGTTGGGCGCGCAGGTGTTGCTCTTGGGTGCGCAGTTGGGCAAGACCGGCGTGCAAGCGGTTTTGCTCCTGCTCCTTGGCGCTCAGCTTGCTGTTGAGTTGCTCCAGTTGCTCGGACTGTTGGGTATGCTGACGCTCGGCGAACGTCAGTGCATGGCGCAGATGGCTGAGATGGCTGATAAGGTAGAGGCACAGCAAACCGAGAATGGCCGCAATGGCGCTGGTGATCCAAAAAGCGTCGGTCATAGTAAAAATGGGAATTAGCTTTAGCGATAGGCAGTTAGCTTTGAGCTTGTCACTGTGCGGCGCCCGCTGCAAGAGGCATGGCGGCAAAATCGATCCAACAGCACACCGCGTAGGCGCTGAAAGTTATCCGGCACTACGCCGTTCTTGTAGGAAGGATCAAATAGATGAGGCTGGGTATGGGAAAGCAGGCGAAATGGCAATTAGCAGCGCAGCAGGTGACGCCGGAGTCGGTGTTTCGCCAGCGCCGCCGCATCGTGCAGGCGTTGGGGCTGTCGGCGATCGGCGCGAGCGTGCCGATGGGGGTGCAGGCGGGATTATTGGATTGGTTTGGCGAGCCACAGCGCGCTGCCGAGACCACGCCTTTGCCTTATTCGGGCAGCCACAGGTTTGGCATCGAGGATCCGCTGACGCCAGAGCAGAAGGTGATCAGCCACAACAACTTCTATGAGTTTGGCACGGCCAAGACCGATCCGCAGCAGCATGCACAAGAGCTGAGCACCGAGCCCTGGCACATCGAGATCAGCGGTGAAGTGGCGCGGCCGGGGCGTTACAGTGTGGCGCAGCTGCTGGCGCAATTTCCGCTGGAGGAGCGGATCTACCGGATGCGCTGCGTCGAAGCCTGGTCGATGGTGATCCCCTGGTTGGGCTTTCCGCTGTCGCAGCTGCTGGAGACGGCGCAGCCGAGCAGCCGGGCCAGCCATGTGGCCTTTGAAACCCTGTACGATCCGAAACAGATGCGTGGACAACGCGCGCGGGGGATCGGCGGGGGTATCGACTTTCCCTACGTCGAGGGGCTGACCCTGGCCGAGGCGATGCACCCCCTCACGCTGCTCAGTTTGGGCCTGTATGGCAAGACGCTGCCGCCGCAAAACGGCGCGCCTATCCGTCTGGTGGTGCCGTGGAAATACGGCTTTAAGAGCATTAAGTCGATCGTCCGGATCCGGGTCACGGCTGAGCAGCCACCGACCACCTGGAATCAGCTGGCGGCGCATGAATATGGGTTCTACGCCAACGTTAATCCGGCGGTGGATCACCCGCGTTGGTCTCAGGCTAGCGAGCGCCGGATCGGCGAAGGCGGCTTGCTTTCCGCCAAGCGGATCGCCACGGAGCCGTTCAACGGCTATGGCGAGTTTGTCGAGGATCTCTATCGGGATCTCGATCTCGCCCGTCACTTTTGAGGGGGGGCTAATGACGCTTAAGTTCGATCGGATCTTTTGGCTTAAAGCGGGGATGCATCTGGCCTGCGCGCTGCCGCTGCTGTATCTGTACCTTAGGGTGCAAAGCGGCGCGGCGGGCGGCGATCCGGTCCAGTACCTCATCCATTTCCTTGGCATGGGGATCTTGCACACCCTCGCCGTGACCCTAAGCTTGTCGCCCTTGGCGCGCCGTCTGCGGATGGGCTGGTTGATCCGGACTCGGCGCTTGATGGGGTTATGGACATTCACTTACGCGGCGCTGCATCTCGCTGCCTTTGTCGTGTTTGATCTGCTCGGCGATTGGCGCTTGCTGCTCAGTGAAGTGATCGAGCGGCCCTACATTACCGTCGGCATGCTGGCGTTTGTGATCTTGCTGCTGCTGGCGATCACCTCACCGATGTGGGCGCAGCGCAAGTTGGGCAGGCGTTGGCAGGCATTGCATCGGGGTGTCTATCTGGTTGCGCTGTTGGGGCCGATCCATTTCTGGTGGTCGGTGAAATCCGGTGATCTCGAGCCGGCGCTGTACTTGAGCGGTTTTGTCGCGCTGTTGCTGTGTCGACCCTGGCTGCGTCGTGGCCTTGTTAAGGGGTGGCGCCGGTTGCGCCTGCGGGCGACGGCGACGCCCTGGGTGGATCAAGGCGATCCTAAGTGAGCGCGGCGGTGGTTCAGCGAATGGGGATCATGAGGCGGCTCAAGGTTTTACCTTTGTTAATAACTAACTGATCTTCAATGGCTTGTTCTCCAAAGGAGCTCTGGGCTAACGTGCAGGCTGGCGAAACCAACAATAACGAGTTGCCCAATGAAAAGCTGTTTTGTCTCGCTGGCGATCAGTACGGCGCTGGCGGTCCCAATGTTTGCCCATGCGGCACAGAGCCAACCCGCGCGCAGTGACGACGCCCGCCCCAACATTATCGTGATCCTCGCGGACGATCTGGGCTATGCCGGGCTGTCCAGTTTTGGTGGTGAGGGGATCCACACCCCCCACTTAGATAACTTGGCCGAAAACGGCATAAAGCTGACCAACTTCTACGCCACCAGCACCGTGTGTACCCCGACTCGGGTGGGGTTGATGACCGGGCTCTATCCGCAGCGCACCGGACTGGACCACCTTTATCATTATTGTGCGCCGGACGAAGGGCTCAGCCCAACCGAATACCCCTCACTCAGCCAGCATCTCAAGGCGCAGGGCTACCGCACCGGCGTGTTTGGTAAGTGGCACCTGGGCGCGGCGCCGGAAAATCGGCCGGCGGCGCAGGGCTTTGACGACTTCGTCGGCTTCCTCGATGGCAATATCGACTTTAACTCCAAGCACAACACGGAAAGCGAAGTGGACTGGTGGGTTCATCATGAGCGCAAAGCGCAGTCCGGCTATGTCACCACCTTGTTGAATCAGGCGGTGGTGGATTTTATTGATAGAGAGCACGAAAGCCCCTTCTTCATCTATCTGTCGGAGGCGGCGCCTCACGTGCCGATGCAGGGGCCGAATGATCCTCCCCTGCGCACCGACGACTTCTATGCCTACACGGTGCAGCGCCACTTCCCTCAGCAGGAGTACATGCGGCGCTATTCCGAGATGGTGGCGTCGATGGACGATGGCGTCGGCATGATCATGGATAAGCTGCGCGAACACGGTTTAGAGGAAAACACCTTGGTGATCTTCACCTCTGACAACGGTGGTGAAGCGATCGGCGTGCGTCATGGGCAGGTCAATGGCGCGCACCGGGGCCATAAAAACAGCTTCTATGAGGGCGGGATCAAGGTGCCTTCGCTGGCGTATTGGAAGGGCACCATTGCACCGGGCGGGATCAATCACGATCTGATGGTGACCATGGATCTGTTTCCGACCTTCAATGCACTGACGGGCGCACGGATCGACACTGAGTTGGATGGCATGGATCTGACTCCGGCCTTGCTGCGCAATGAGCCGTTGGCTGAGCGTGACATGTACTGGCAGCATACCCACAAGTTGGCGATGCGCCGTGGCGATATGAAGCTGATCTACCACAAAGAAAAGCCTGAGCTGTACGATCTGGCGCGTGATCCCTTAGAGCGCACCGATCTGGCGGATGATCCGGACTATCGAGCGATCTACCAGGCGATGATCCAGGCCAGCGCCGAGTGGCGAAGCCAAACCGCGATAGGTTTGCCAGCCGAGCGGCAATTGGGGGTTGCCAAGGCGTACGCCTCGCCGTGCAAACGGGATCTGACCAAGTTTAACCAGGGCAAGACGTATCGCTGGACCGAGCAGGGTGGGGTGATCGCGTCACCGGGCTCGTAGCCGTGGTGTCTCCTGCGGTTCATGGCAGCGGTTAGTCTATGCCATAGATAGCGATGATAGGCGGGATGGCCGTGAAGCAACACGGCCATCCCGCCTTTGCGTGATGGCATCGCGCTGGCGGGCGAGGTGGGGGAGTACGTGGTGTTTGCCCGGTAGGAGCGCGGCGATCAGAGTGACGGTCAGGACTGGTATCTGGGGGCGCTCACCGATGACGGCCCCCGGGAGTTGAGCATTGCATTGGATCACTTGGCGCCGAAGACACGTTATGAGACGCCGCTCTACCGCGATGGCGCCGAGGCGAACTGGCGTGATGATCCTTATGACGATGTGATCGAGCGTCGTGTGGGTAGTGCCGCGCAGACGTTAACGCTGACACTGGCCAGCTGCGGTGGCACCGCCTTCGGTTTAAGGCGTAGTCGGGCCCACCAGTGGGTTCGGTGGCGTTTGCCCGGCTTCGGCCGGGCTACTTGTGGTCAAAAGTGCCGCTGTGATCATCGGGCGGCGCGCCTTATCATCCGGCGACTGTTATAATCACCCTCATATCGGCTGGCGTCGCGCTATGGGCGACGTCGAGCATCGAACCTGCCATTGTTTGAGATCTCCCCCATGTCTTTCTCCAAGCTAGGATTGAGCGATCCTATCGTGCAAGCGGTTGCGGCCGCGGGCTATACCGCTCCGACCTCCATTCAGCAACAGGCCATCCCGGCGGCGTTAACCGGGGCCGATCTGCTGGCCGCGGCGCAAACCGGCACCGGCAAGACCGCCAGTTTTGTGTTACCCATTCTGCAGCGCTTGAGCCAGGGCCAAACCCAGCGTAAGAAGCGGGTGCGGGCGTTGATCTTGACGCCGACCCGTGAGCTGGCGTTGCAGATCGAGCAAAGCATCCAGCGCTATGGCGCGGCGTTGCCTTTGACGGCCATGGCGATGGTGGGTGGGGTGGATCTGCAGCCCCAGCGCCAGAAGCTGGTGGACGGGATCGATATCCTAGTGGCCACGCCGGGTCGCTTGCTGGACATGTATCACCGCCGGGCTGTTCACTTCGATGAGTTGGAGGTGCTGGTCTTGGATGAAGCTGATCGCATGTTGGATATGGGCTTTATCGACGACATCAATGAGATCGTCGATCGCTTGCCCGAGAGCCGTCAGTCCTTGCTGTTTTCGGCGACGCTGTCGAACAAGGTACGGGCGCTGGCGCGCTCGGCCATGGTGGAGCCGGTGGAGATCAGCATCGCGGCACGCGAGGCCAGCAAGTCCAATATCCGCCAGTGGTTGACCACGGTGGATAAAGATCAGAAGTCGGCGCTGCTGAGCCATCTGTTGACGACTATGGCGTGGCCTCAGGCGCTGATCTTTATCGAGACTAAGCATGGCGCCGCCAAGCTGGTGAGCCAGTTGGCCAAACGCGGGATCGAGGCTGAGTGCATTCACAGCGGCCGAACGCAGCCGGTGCGAGAGCAGATCTTGGCGGACTTTAAAGCGGGTAAGATCGCCTATTTGATCGCGACCGGGATCGCGGCACGGGGGATCGACATCGACGGCTTACCGCTGGTGATCAACTACGATCTGCCGTTTCCGGCCGATGAGTATGTCCACCGGATCGGTCGTACCGGCCGTGCGGGCGCGGACGGTGAAGCGGTGTCTTTGGTGTCGAAAGACGACTTCAAGAATCTGTGCATGATCGAGAGCCGGTTGGACCACCTGATCGAGCGGCGCGAGATCGACGGGTTTGCGCCGCGCAAGGTGGTGCCGATCTCCATCCTCAACTACGTACCGAAGAACAAACGCAAGTCCAGCGATGGCGCCTGAATCCTGAGCGCGCGTCCCGTGGCATTGAGAGGCTGATCTTTCCGAGGATAAATGATTAAATTGCCTTAACATTTTATCTACTCAGGATGAGTCGGATGGTAAGGCTAGGGAGCGGAACAAGGTCGGCCGCGGCGGGGCTATGGATGCTGGGCGTGACCATAGGAGTAGGCGGCTGTCAGACCGCCGAGCCGGTGGTGACTGAGCCTGTGTGCGATCAGTCCTGTCGTACGGCACAGTTTGAGCACAGTGCCGCGCAGATGCTGGAGGCGCTGTTAGCCCTGCTGCCGGAGTGGGCGCTGTATCAAGGGGACTACCGTTATGCGGCTCGCCTGACGGTGCCGAATGAGCGTGCGCGCCAGCAGCAGTTGGATTTTTGTGCGCATTGGCGCGAGCAGTTGCAAGGCTTTGCGGATCAGGAACTCACCACGGCGGGCCAGATCGACAAGGGGCTGCTGCTCAATCGGCTCGATCGGATCGAGTGGGGCTTGCGGGACTATCGGGATTGGCAATGGAATGCGGCACGCTATAACGTGGCCGGTCCGTTTGCTCGCCTGCTTGCCGGTGACTGGGCCGAGGAGTCGGTTAAGTTACGTACCGTGCTGATCCGGCTCGCCGAGGTGCCCGCCTATTATCAGGCGGCCCGCGCAGCATTGACCGATCCCACCCGAGCGCATCTGGCACTGGCGATCCAGCAGAATAACGGCGGCTTGACGGTGTTGGGACCGGCGTTGCTGGCGCGAGTGGCAGATTCGACCCTGAGCGCGTCTGAGCAAGCGCTGTTTGAGCGGCGTTATACCAATTGCACTAAAAGTTTGATCTAATAGTGCTTTGATTAGTGACCCGAGCATCGACGATGCATACTTCCAGCGATTTCAAGCAACTTGCCAAGAAAGTCAGCGATTCGAGGATGAGAACG
>NZ_BAABJZ010000088.1:0-52933 GCF_039543565.1 Ferrimonas pelagia
ACTCACCGGAACTAAACCCGATGGAGCAGGTTTGGCAATGGCTACGGCAGCGGTGCCTCTCCAATCGGGTCTTCAAAAGCTATGACCACATTGTCGACCAGGTTGCAGATGCTTGGAACAGCTTTCGTAAAGATGCAGAACAAGTGCGGCATCTGTGCAGCAGGGAATGGGCCAGACTGACCAAATAGATAATGTAATTGGTATTAAGGCGTTTCATCGCACCATGGCGAACTGTTCCGGCAGCGGATCCTGTCTTTGGTAGAGACAGCCAAGCGGCTGAAACTCAATCCACTGGAGTGGCTTCAGCAGATCACTCGAGCCTGTATCGAGCAAAGTCCGTATCCGATACCTGAAGCCCTCAAGATCTAAGGTCAAGTCCACTCGGGTGAACGGTTACCTGAAGAAGAGGCTAAAGTGTAGCCGTCAGTTGGCGATTGCGGCGGAAGGCGTTCGGACGGCAATGCTATGGCAACAATTGCGCACTTTTTATGGGCGCGAATTGGGCCTGGCAGATGGGGTTTTATACCGATTCCGAATGTGTCGGTAGGAGCCGATACGGCTAATGATCCGCCAAGACAGTCAAATTCGATAGGTGAGCGACGGCTTTTTCAGCGTTTTGGTGAAGGGGTGTGTGTAAAGTGCGCAGTTGGTGTTTTTTGCAGGAAAAAGCCCTTTACCTTTGGCCGCCGATCCTTATAATCCCTTCTCGTTCTCAAGGGGTATAGCTCCAATTGGTAGAGCACCGGATTCCAAATCCGGGTGTTGGCGGTTCGAGCCCGTCTACCCCTGCCACTTAACGAAAAAGCCTGCACTGATGTGCAGGCTTTTTTGTATCTGCGTTTTGGACTTCCGCCCAAGGGTGGATATGGTAGTCTCAGAGCATGACTCAATTGAAACCTAATCAGCGCCAATTGGCGGCCTTGCAGCAGATGGGGATCACTACGTATGTGGTGTCACAGAAGCCTATTGAGTTGGCGCTGATCTCCGACGATCAAGCGATCTTGGGCTCCGCCTTGATCCAAGATGTGCTCCGAGCGCTGCAGTTATCTCAGGATGACTGTGTTGTTGTTGCGTCGGCGGAGGGAGTGAAGGCGAAGCGGTACTGGCAATTTAAGCACTATCTGCCGGTCACCAAGACGCACTTACACTCCGCTGACCTGGCGGTGTTGCAGCATGACCCTCACGCTAAGCGGCGATTGTGGCAGGGTGTGCAGCGCTGGTTGTCGATCTAAGGCCGTGAACGTTAAAAGGCGCACCGAGTCGGTGCGCCTTTTGTGTTTTTGAGGCTGAAATGGGTTATTTGACCTCTTTGCCTTGTGCTTGCAGATCGGCATGGTAGCTAGAGCGCACTAGCGGGCCGCACGCTGCGTGGGTGAAGCCAATGGACTCACTGTATGTCTTGAGCTCGTCAAATTCAGCAGGCGGCACATAGCGCTTCACAGGCAGATGGTGGCGGCTTGGCTGTAGGTACTGCCCGAGAGTCAGCATTTCCACCCCATGACTTCGGAGATCGCGTAACACCTCTCGGATCTCATCATTGGTTTCACCCAGCCCCATCATTAATCCTGACTTAGTTGGGACTTCAGGATGCTGCTGCTTAAACTTCTGCAGGAGTTCTAGTGACCATCGATAACTGGCGCCGGGACGCGCCATGCGGTAGAGCCGTGGCGCGGTTTCCAGATTGTGATTTAACACATCGGGCGGGTTGTCTTTGAGCAACTCTAGTGCCCGCTCGATACGGCCGCGGAAGTCGGGCACCAGGATCTCGATCTTGATGTGGGGGTTGAGGGCGCGGATCTCTCGGATGCAATCGGCGAAATGCTGGGCCCCACCGTCGCGCAGATCATCCCTATCAACCGAGGTGATCACGACGTATTTCAGTTTCATGTCACGAATGGTACGAGCCAGTTTGGTGGCTTCGTCGGGATCGGGCTTTAACGGTCGGCCGTGGGCGACATCGCAAAATGGGCAGCGACGGGTGCAGATCGCTCCCAAGATCATAAAGGTGGCGGTGCCGTGATTGAAACACTCCGACAGGTTAGGGCAGGAGGCTTCTTCGCAGACGGAGTGAAGGCCGTGTTTGCGCATGGCGTGTTTGACTTCATCGATGCGTTCGCTGGTCGGCGGTAGTTTGATCTTGAGCCAATCGGGCTTGCGTAGCATCTCGTCCCGGTTGCTGGGCACAACTTTGACGGGGATCCGTGCGACCTTGTCGGCGTCACGGAGTTTGACGCCGGGTTGCAGGCGTACTGGGGCTTCAGGCATGGAGCGCTCCCTCTTGTTGTAATATGGTTTGGTAGCCTAATCGGGTGGCGATGATCCGGGACAACTCCCGTCCTGCGCTGTCGACATTATCGGGCCCGCCAAGCTCTGCGGTTTGGACCATTTCCAGGCCAGCGTAGCCACACGGGTTGATCCGAAGGAAGGGGCTGAGATCCATGTTCACATTGAGAGCCAGGCCATGGTAGCTATAGCTGCCACGACTTTTGCGGCGGATCTTGAGTCCTAATGAAGCGATCTTGCGACCGTCAACGTACACCCCGGGGGCATCGGGTTTGGCTATGGCGTGGATCTGATGTGTGTGCAGCAGTTCGACCAAGCTTTGCTCGATCAGGGTGACAAGATCGCGCACGCCCAATCCGTGGCGACGCAGATCCAGTAAGGGGTAGGCAACCAGTTGTCCGGGGCCGTGGTAGGTGATCTGACCACCTCGGTCGACCGGAACCACCGGAATGTCTCCGGCGGCAAGCAGGTGCTCGGCTTTGCCGGCTTGGCCTTGGGTAAAGACCGGAGGGTGCTCCACCAACCAAAGCTCGTCCGGCGTTTGGTCATCACGTTGATCGGTGAAGTCTTGCATGGCACGCCAGATAGGCTCGTAGCTCTGGCAGCCGAGGTGGCGAATCTTCAGGGTATGGGCAACCAAATCAAAACCGCTCTTGGCCGGAAAAGTGTTGCCTGCATTATACCGGCGACCCAACTGAATGCCAGTTGGATCACGCTTTTAGAGGACTCCGCGAACCCCGTCAATCTTCGCCAGCTCCGTATACAGCAGTTCGATGTGTTCTTTGCTGGTGACGGTGCAGGTCACTGAAACGGACAGGTAGGTTCCTTTGGTCGAGGGCTTTTGGCTTGGGGTGTAATCGCCAGGGCAGTGCTGCTGCAGCACGGCGACGACACGGTCAGACAAGGTATCACAGGCCAATCCCAGCACCTTAAAAGGGAAGGCGCATGGGAACTCAAGCAGTTCATCAAATTTGGTGTTCATGGTGTTCATGGGCTCACTCCAGCGTAAATCAGATTGCCGCAATTTATGGGGGCGATTATATCAAAATTCAAGCCACAACTGGCTTTAAAGTGTACAAGGAGGGACCGTTTGACGATGATCCCTTGGCGTACATCCGAATATCAATGCGTTACTTCCGGGCAGTGGGAAATGAAAAAGGGCGATCATGTGATCGCCCTTACTGCCGTTACTGCGGCTCTTAATTAAAGAAAGACAAGAACAGCAGCTTGAGGTAGTCCAGCAGTTTGGAGAACAGGCTACCCTCTTCGACGTCTTCCAGTACCATCAGTGGGTAGGTCGCGATGTCCTGATCGCCCAGCTTAAAGTACAGAGTGCCCACCCGATCACCTCGGTTCAGTGGGGCTTTGAGCTCCTGGCTCAGTTCAAAGTCGGCCTTGAGTTGTTCGCTTTGGCCGCGGTAGATGGTGACCTGAGTGTCTTCAAGAACCCCCAGTTTTACCTCGGGCTTATCGCCGTAGTAGAGCTTTTGTGAAATGAACTCATCGCCGGCCTTGTATGGGCTGACGGTTTCAAAGAAACGGAAGCCGTAGTTAAACAGCTTCTTACTTTCTGCCTCACGGGATTGTGGGCTCTTTGCGCCCATCACCACGGCCACCAGGCGCATGTCACCACGGGTGGCGGAGCTGACTAGGCTGTAGCCGGCGTTGTTGGTATAGCCGGTTTTCAGGCCATCGACATTGAGGCTGCGATCCCACAGCAATCCATTGCGGTTGTGCTGACGGATCCCGTTATAGGTGAACTCTTTTTCAGAGTACAGCGAGTAATGCTCAGGGATGTCGCGGATGATCGCCTGACCCAGCAGCGCCATGTCGTAGGCGGTGGTGAGCTGGTCGTCAGAATCCAAGCCGTGGCTGTTGGCGAAATGGGTATCTTGCATACCAAGGCGCGCGGCCCAGGCGTTCATCAGATCGGTATAGGCTGACTCGGTACCAGCGACGTGCTCAGCGATCGCCACACAGGCGTCGTTGCCGGAGACGACCACCATGCCTTTGTACAGATCGGCCAGCTTGACCTGAGTCCCCACTTCGATCCACATCACCGACGAGCCAGGGAATTTTTTCGCCCAGGCATTTTCAGAGACGGTGACAACGTCATCCAAGGAGACGTTGTCACGATCGACTTCCTGACCCAGCACATAGGAGGTCATCATCTTGGTCAGGCTGGCTGGTGCACGACGATCGCTGGCGTTGTTTTCTGCCAGCACACGGCCGGTGTTGTAGTCCATCAGGACATAGGAGCCCGCTGCCACGGTGGGGGCGTTGGGGATCACCATCGGCGCTGCGACCAAAGAGGCGGAGGCCAAGAGAGTGGAAGCTGAAATTAAAGAGCGTTTAATTAAATTCATGTTTTCTGGACTTTGTTCGGTTGTTGGTGTGACCGATCCCGGCGCGATCTCTGCATAACAAAGACAGCGTAAGTGCGCCGAAAGTTTCAATTAACTGTTGGGCTGTCCGAGACGCGAAAGGCCTCGCTAAAGCCGGCTTGTTGCAGCCGATCCAGCCATTGCTGCGCAAGGTGGACGGTTTCAAAAGGACCTAACTGGAGTTTATACAAGCTATCTTGTTGAGTCACCCGCGCAGGCAGGGAATATTGCTGCGTGAGCTCAGACTGAAGTTGTTGCACTTGCGTTGCGTTGCTGCTTGCTGCCACCTGAATGTACAGGGATGCGTCAGGCTCCAACGGATCCGGCTGTGGCTGCAGATGGATGGCGTCGACTCGGACTCTGGCGGTGCCGGCATCGAGCATGTCGAGGTGCCAGGCGGCCGCGTAGGACAGATCGATCTCTCTATCGGGATGGAAAGGGCCACGATCATTGATCCTAACGATCAGCGACTTATCGTTGTCCAAGTTGGTGATCTTGGCATACGTAGGCAAGGGCAAGCTGCGATGGGCAGCGCTGAAGCTGTACATGTCATAGATCTCGCCATTGGAGGTGAGGTGACCATGAAACTTGGCGCCATACCAGGAGGCGATCCCTTCCTGACGGTACCCTTCTGCGCTGTCGAGCACCTGATAGTGGATCCCACGCACCTGATAATCGCGATTGCCGCCGCGGCTGTGCGGTTCATAGCGCGGCGTTGGCGGCTCGAGGTGCGCCAGGTCGGGGGCTTGCTTTGGCGCGGCATCCTGGTGCATCTGATAGCGCCCTTGCGGTGGGGCGCTGGTGCAACCGACCAACAGCAAGGTCAGGATCGTGCCACTGAGCAGCGAACGCGGCTTCATGGTTGACTCATGCCGTGTTTCAGTTGCTGACTGAATTGCCAGACTGCCATAGCGTACAGAGGACTGTGGTTGTAGCGGGTGATGGCATAGAAGTTGGGGTGAACCAACTGGTACTCAAACTCACCGTCCGCGATCTCCAGCTTGACCAGCCCCAGCTTGCCATGCAGCTCTGACTGCAGCTGGACGCCTGCGGCCTTGAGGCTGGCTGCATCCTGACTGAGACGCTTGCCATTCCACTGCACCGGGCCGATATCGGCGTTGGCGGATAGGGTAACGCGCTCAGTGACCGGCGCGCCGGCCTGCCAGCGGTGACGGGTAAAGTAATTGGCCACCGAGCCGATCGCATCCTCTGGGTTGCCGATCAGATCCCGCTTGCCGTCGCCATCAAAGTCGACCGCGTAGGCTTGATAAGAGGAGGGGATGAACTGGCCCAGCCCCATCGCACCCGCGTAGGAGCCTTTGGGCTCCGTCAGGCTCCAGCCCTGCTCCTGTGCCAATTGCAGGAAGTGACCGAACTCTTTGCGGAAGAAGGTCTGCCGGGGCGGATAGTGAAAGCCTAAGGTATACAGCGCATTGAGCACAGGATAATTGCCCAGATAGGTGCCATAGAAGGTTTCGACGCCGATGATGGCAACCACGATCTCTGGCTCCACGCCGTATTGCTCTGCCGCGGCTTCCAGAGTTTGCTGATGTTCCTGCCAAAAGCGCAGGCCAGCCTCAAGGCGTTTCTCGGTGAGAAAAATAGGGTAGTACTGGTACCAAGGCTTCGCTTCCCAGGGGCGGGTGATGGCATCAATGATGGCCTGATCCCGCTCGGCCAGCTCAAACGCTTGGGCCAGATATTCTTGGGTCAGTCCCTGCTGTTGCCAGTGGGCGATAAACTCGTTTTTGGCTTCGTTGGCCTGGGAGCACAACGCGGTGCCGCCCAATACCAATGCGGCCAGGATAGAACGTCCTGTCATAATGCGACCTTAACGGCTAATGAAGCGTCGATGGGTATGGATAGCCATGAGAATGCCAAAGCTGGCCATCAATGTCAGCATGGATGTGCCGCCATAAGAGACCAAGGGCAGGGGGACGCCCACGACGGGCAGCAAGCCCGAGACCATACCGATGTTGACAAAAATGTAGACGAAAAATGTGAGGATCAGCGAGCCCGCCAGCAAGCGGGAAAAGGCGGTCTGTGCTCGACTGGCGATCACGAGGCCGCGGCCGATGATAAACAGGTAGAGTGCCAACAACAGGATGATGCCGATAAAGCCAAACTCTTCGCCCAGTACCGCGAAGATGAAGTCGGTGTGTCGCTCAGGCAGGAAGTCGAGTTGAGATTGCGTGCCTTGCAGCCAGCCCTTGCCTTCGATCCCGCCGCTGCCGATGGCGATCTTTGACTGAATAATGTGGTAGCCCGCCCCGAGTGGGTCCTTTTCTGGATCCAGCAGGGTCATGACTCGGGTGCGCTGATAATCCTTCATCAAAAAGAACCAGAGCACCGGCAAAAACGCCAGTACCGCCGCCACACATACGCCGACGACGGCCCAGCTCATGCCGGACAGGAATAGGACAAAAACGCCGGAGGAGGCAACCAGGATCGAGGTGCCCAGATCGGGCTGGGAGGCGATCAGCAGGGTCGGGATCAGCAGGATCAGCGCCCCACCCAGCAGGTAGCGTTTCTTGGGGGGCAGCGGGAACTGGCTGATATACCACGCCATCATAATGGGGAAGGCCAGTTTCATCAGCTCCGAGGGTTGAAACTCCATAAAGCCCAAGTTGAGCCAGCGCTGCGCGCCTTTATTGGTTTCACCAAACAGGCTCACCATCACCAATAGTGCGATCCCGACAAGGAAGATCGGCAGCGCCCAGCGCCGGTAGATCTCCGGGTTAAATTGGGCCAGGACAAACATCACCAGAAACCCGAGCGAGGCGCGAACCAGTTGGCGCTCCAGCATCGCTTCGCTTTCACCGCTGGCGCTATAGAGCACCAATAAGCCATAGCCCATGAGCAGCAGCAAGCCACATAACAAGGGCAGATCCAGATGCAGTCGCATCCAGATATTGGGCTGGCGACGGGCGATCTCTGACATTATTCGGTTTCCTCAACAAGCTCGTCGACCCGATCCCATGGGGCGATGTAATCCGGATCCAGATGGTAATCAAACAGGGCACGGGCCACCGGGCCCGCATTGGCGCCACCCCAGCCGGCGTTCTCCAGGACAATGGCGATCACGATCTGGGGATCGTCAAAAGGGGCATAACCGACAAACAGGGCGTTATCGCGCAGGTGCTCTGCCACCTCTTCATCGTCGTAATCCGCGTCTTCGGCCAAGCCGAAAACCTGACCAGTACCGGTTTTTACTGCGGACTTATAGGGGGCATCGTTAAACTGGCGGTAGCCGCTGCCACCGGGCCGGTGGGCCGTCAGATACATGGCTTGTTGAATGTGTTGCCAAGACTCCGGACGCTCCAGCTCGAGTGGTGGACGCTCTTGCGGCAGTTGCTCCTCGAGTTGCTCCTCGACGGACAGCGCCTTGAGGAAGTGGGGAACAAAGCGGCGGCCGCTGTTTGCCAGGATGGTGGTCGACAGGGCTAATTGCAGCGGTGTCGCGGTCCAGTAGCCCTGGCCGATCCCGACGGAGATGGTGTCACCGATGTACCAGGGCTCTTTATAGCGGATCTGTTTCCAGTCGCGGGTCGGCATGTTGCCGCTGGACTCTTCGAGGATATCGACGCCGGTGCCTTGACCAAAGCCAAACTCATACATGAAGGCACTGATATCGTTGATCCCGGTGTTGTAGGCCAGCTCATAGAAATAGGGATCGCAAGATTGGGCGATGGCTTTGTTGAGATCGACCCAGCCATGGCCCCAGCGTTTCCAATCTCGGTAGCGTCGGTCAACCCCGGGGATCTGCCACCAGCCCGGATCCCAGATCTTGGTTTTGGGGGTGACGTGGCCCTTCTCTAAGCCCAGTAGCGCCAGGTGGGGTTTGACCGTCGAGGCCGGGGCGTATTGGCCCTGCGTCGCCCGGTTGATCAGAGGGCGGTTGTTGTCATTGAGCAGACGGCTGTAATCGTTGCTGGAGATCCCGGAGACAAACAGGTTGGGATCGTAGCTGGGGCTGGAGACCATAGCTAAGATCCCGCCGTCGCGCGGATCCATGGCGACAATGGCGCCACGGCGGCCTGCGATCAGGCGTTCGGCGTGTTGTTGTAAACCCAGATCCAGCGTCAGCTGCAGATCTTGCCCGGCTTCCGTCGGGGCGGCGTTGACCGTGCGGACAATGCGACCACGGTTATTGACCTCGACCTCTTGCATGCCGGGCTCGCCGTGCAGGGTGCGCTCATAGAAACGTTCGATCCCCTGTTTGCCGATGTTACGGGACGCGGCGTAGCGCGCGCGCTCGCCTTCCTGCTCAATGCGGATCTGGTCGTTATTGTTGATCCGCGCCACATAGCCCAATAGGTGAGTCAGGCTGGCGCCATGGGGATAGAAGCGCTCTAGGCCGGCCTCGACATAAAAGCCGGGGAAGCGGTGCTGATTCACGCTGAAGGCGGCAACATCGGTTTCACTGAGCTGGGGGATCACCGTTTGCGCCTTAAAGCGGCGTGAGACCCGCAGGCGTTGGCGCACCTGCTCCAGTCTGTCCGCGCTGAGGGGAAAAAAGGTGCTGATCGCATCCAGTTGGGCATCGAGATCACCGGCTTGCTCGGGGATCACCTCGAGCGAATAGACCGGACGGTTATCGGCCAGGAGCTTGCCGTGGCGATCGTAGATCAGACCTCGGTTGGGGGCGACCGGGATCAGACGAATGCGGTTGTCGTTGGAGCGGGTTTGATAGGCCGCGTGATCGTTGACCTGAATATTGTAGAGGTTGGTGAGCAACAGGCCGACGAGGGCGATGACGAAGAGAAAGCCAACGATGGCGCGGCGGGTAAATAGGGCCGCTTCGGCGGCGTGGTCGCGGAACGCGACCCGTTGCTTATAGCGTTTCATTCGCGATGATAGGGGTGATTATTGTTGATGCTCCAGGCCCGGTAGAGGCTTTCCGCCATCAATACCCTGACCAGCGGGTGAGGCAGGGTCAGGTTTGACAGCGACCAGCTTTGCTCTGCCGCGCGTTTACACGCCGGTGCCAGCCCTTCTGGCCCACCGATCAGGATCGCCACATCGCGGCCGTCCATTTGCCAGCGTTCCATTTGGTGCGCTAACTGTGGCGTATCCCAAGGCTTGCCCGGTATGTCCAAAGTGACAATACGGCATCCGTGCGTGTGCGCCAACATCGCCTCGCCCTCTTTTTCGAGGATCCGTGCTATGTCGGCGTTCTTACCCCGTTTCCCCGCAGGGATCTCCACCAGTTGCAGCGCCATATCCCGAGGGAAACGGCGCTGATACTCAGTGAAGCCGGTAGTGACCCAGCCCGGCATTTTGGTGCCGACGGCGATCAGTTTCAGCTTCATCGCTTATTCCGGACGCGCGGCCCAGAGCTTCTCTAGCTGGTACAGATCACGGGTCTGTTGCTGCATCACGTGCAGGATCACCGAGGAGAGATCCACCAGCGCCCATTCACCGGCGTCCTTACCTTCGACACCCAGCGGCATGTTGCCAGCGTCTTTGGCTTGCACGTAGACGTTTTCTGCGATGGAACGCACGTGTGTTTTGGAGGTGCCGGTACACACGATCATAAAGTCGGTGATGTCGGAACGGTCAGAGACATCCAGAACCACGACGTCGCGGCCTTTCATATCTTCAATTTTTTCAATAACAAAGTCTTTCAATTCGGTTGCTTGCACCCGATGTACCTCAAACTGGAAATGGACAAAGCCGCGTATTATAGCGGTTTGTGGCCTGCGCCACCATCGCCACGGGGATAGAGCTGGTGTTGCTCAATATAGGCGACCACTTGTGGCGGTAAAAGAAAGTGGGGCAGTTGACCTTGATTCAACTGCGCACGGATCGTACTGGACGCAATGTCCAGTAAGGTCGTGGGCTGGAGATAGATCCCGCCGCAGGCTTGCTGGCGCAGCTGTGCTGGCGCGCTTAGACGGTGTTGCTCCAGCCAGTGTTGTGCTTCGGAGTCCACGTCTAGGGCGTATCCGGGCCGGTGGCAGACGACAAGGTGAGCCAGCTGCAAGATCCGCTCCGGGCGGTGCCATCGATGAAAACTCAGCAGCGAATCCATGCCGACGATAAAACATAAGGTGCGCTCTGGTTGTTCTGCCTTGAGCTCCTCAAGCGTATCAACCGTGTAGGACAGGGTCTGGCGCTGCAGTTCGCGGGGATCGACACGCAGACCAGGGAGATCCGCCACGGCTAGCTGGGCCATGGCCAAGCGCTGCTCAGCGCTGACACCCGGGCTGGCTTTATGCGGTGGCAAGCGGTTCGGCAACAGGGCGATCTCATCCAAAGCCAAGGCTTGCTGAACCTCATAAGCGCAGCGCAGGTGGCCGTTGTGGATCGGATCGAAGGTGCCACCAAACAGGCCCAGTAGGCTCATGACAGACACTCCAGCGGCTGGTACTGGCCATCGAAGCGGGCGCACAGATCGGCCAACGCCAGCCATTGCGTCTCGTCATCGGCCCCTTCCGCCTTGATGGCGAGCTCCAGGCTACCGGTGCTCGCCATCGCCTCGGCGATCTGGCGATCGGTCAATCGACCCATCGCGCTGCTATAGAGCGGCTGGCGTTTGTCCCAGATCTTCGCGCTTTTCATGGCCGCATGGAGTGGCTCACCGGCCTGACGTGCGCGTGCCAGGGTGCATAACGTGGTGATCTCGCGACTCAAGGCCCAGCTGATCAGGGTCGGCGCAGTGCCCTCCAGCTGCAGTTGACTGAGGATCTTCATCGCCTTTTTCATCTGGCCGGCCAAGAGCGCGTCCACCAGCTGAAAGGCGCTGTAACGGGATTGATCCTCCAGCAGGCGTGCCAAGGTGGATGCTTCGATCCTTGCCCCGTCGCTGATCAGGCCCAACTGCGCCAGCGCCTGATCGGCGGCCATCAGGTTGCCCTCAAACAGGGTGCTGAAGTGGGTCAGTGCGTCTGGCGCGAGATTGAGCTGATGTCGGCGCGCCCGATCGCTGAGCCAGCGCTGGTAATGACGCCCCTCTGGGGTTAACGCTTGGACATACAGTCCGGCCTTGTCCAGCGCCTTAAACCATTTGCTGTTGCTGTGCTCACGTCCGGGCTTAGGGCCATGCAACAGGACAAAGGTGTCCTGCTGGTTCTCCAGCAGCGTGATCATCTCCAGCAGGGCGGCGGCTCCGTCAGTGCCGGGCTTGAGGGTCGGCAGCTCCAGCTCGATCAGGCGGCGGCTGGCAAACAGCGACAGCGCCTGACACTCCTGCAGCAGCCCCTGCCAGTCGAAGGGGGATTCTTGCACCAAGGAGAGGCGCTCCTCGACGCCACCGGGCCCCATCAACGTTTGTCGCAGGGTGTCACGGCACTCTTCGCGGATCAGGATATCGTCGCCAAACACCAGTAGGATCTGCGGCAATTGCTTGAGCTGTTGTGGCAGCTGGCTGGCAAAGATCTTCATGCGTCGCTGTCGGCGATCTGGGTCGCGGCCAGGGCGCGGAGGATCCGATCGGCGGCCTGCTCGCGCATCTCGCTCAGCAGCAATTCCAGCTCGCGATTCTTCGCCAAGGCGGTGCGGGGATCGTCCAGATAGTCACGACGGATCTCGATGTCAAACGGCTGTGGCTCCTGCTCGCCGACGGTGACAAAGAAACTGACGGCGTAGATCAGCTCATATTCCGCCACTTGGCCGGAGGGGAACAACGACAGAGTGGCGCGCTCGAGTCGATCATCGCCCAAGCGCAGTTGTGGCACTTCGGGATCATTGACCAGCTGGATGTTGTACAGGCGTAGACGCTCTTGCACCATGCGGTGCAGCTCGCCGTATTGATCTGAGCTGGTTAGGCGGATCTGCGCCAGCTCGTCGGGAAACAGGTATTGCCCCTGCAGGCGGAAACCGCAGCCGCTTAACAGGGTCAGGCTCAGGGCCAGAAAGGCGGTAAGAAGGCGTTGCGTCACCCTCATCTCCTCGTTGAAAAAGGGGAAAAAAGGCGCCCCTAAGGGCGCCCGTTTTGCTCGTCTTAGTTGGCGACGATGTTGAGCAGCTTGCCCGGTACGTAGATCACCTTACGCAAGGTCTTGCCCTCGGTGAAGTTCACCACGTTGGCATCCGCTAAGCCCAGAGCTTCCACCTCCTCTTTGGAGGCATCGGCGGCCACGGTCAGGCGTGCGCGCAGCTTGCCGTTCACCTGGACGATGATCAGCTTCTCCTCTTCCACCATGGCGGCTTCATCCGCCACAGGCCACAGTGCTTGATCGACATCGCCTTCGTTGCCCAGGGCGTTGTAGAGGGTGTAGCTGGTGTGCGGGATGATCGGGTACAACATCAGTACCACCGCATCCAGCGCTTCTTGCATCAGGGCGCGATCGTTGTCGCTCTGCTGCGGAGCTTTGATCAGCTTGTTCATCAGCTCCATCACGGCGGCGACCGCGGTGTTGAAGGTTTGACGGCGATCAAAGTCATCGCGCACCTTAGCCATGGTCTGGTGCAGGCTACGACGCAGGGCCTTCTGATCTTTGTCCAGGCTGGCCACGTCCAGCGCCGGGGCTGCGCCCTTGCTGGTGTGCTCGAAAGCCAGTTTCCACAAACGCTTCAGGAAGCGGTGTGCCCCTTCGACGCCGGACTCCTGCCACTCCAGAGTCAGCTCAGGTGGCGCGGCAAACATCATAAACAGACGCACGGTATCGGCACCGTACTTCTCGGTCATCTCTTGTGGATCGATGCCGTTGTTCTTGGACTTGGACATCTTGGTCATGCCGGTGTGGACCAGCTCACGGCCGTCCTTATCGGTGGCCTTGGTGATCGCCCCTTTGCCGTCGCGCTCCAGGGTCACCTCATTCGGTGCAACCCAGACACGCTGACCGTTGTCGCCGACGTAGTAGAAGGCATCACACAGTACCATGCCCTGACACAGCAGACGCTTGGCCGGCTCGTCGGAGTTGACCAGGCCCGCATCGCGCAGCAGCTTGTGGAAGAAGCGGAAGTAGAGCAGGTGCATGTTGGCGTGCTCGATCCCGCCGATGTATTGGTCTACCGGCAGCCAGTAGTTGGCCTTGGCGGGATCCAGCATCTGATCATCGGTGCCCACGCTGGTGTAGCGGGCGTAGTACCAGGAGGACTCCATAAAGGTGTCGAAGGTATCGGTTTCGCGAGTCGCTTTTTGGCCGTTAACCGTGGTTTCGGCCCAGGCTTTGTCGGCCTTGATCGGCGAGGTCACGCCATCCATCACCACATCTTCCGGCAGGATCACCGGCAGATCTTCAGCTGGGATCGCGACGGTATCGCCGTTCTCCAAGGTCGCCATTGGGATCGGGGCGCCCCAGTAACGCTGGCGTGACACACCCCAGTCACGCAGACGGAAGTTGGTGGTCTTGTGGCCTTTGCCCAGCTCACCCAGCTTGTCGGCGATGGCGTTAAGCGCGCCGTCAAAGTCCAGGCCGTCAAATTCACCGGAGTTAAACAGGGTGCCTTTGTCGGTGTAGGCTTGCTCGGAGATATCCAGCTCGCCTTCCAGCGGCTTGATCACCGGCTCAATGGCGATGCCGTATTTGGTGGCAAACTCGTAATCGCGCTGATCGTGCGCCGGTACCGCCATCACGGCACCGGTACCGAAGCCCATCAGCACGAAGTTGGCGACATAGATAGGCACGTTTTTGCCGGTCAACGGGTGTACCGCAAACAGGCCGGTGGCCATGCCTTTCTTCTCCATGGTAGCCAGCTCAGCTTCGGCCACCTTGGTGTTTTTGCATTCGTTGATGAACTCGGCCAGCTCGGCGTTGTTAGCCGCAGCTTGCTCTGCAAGCGGGTGACCGGCGGCCACGGCGACGTAGGTGACGCCCATGACGGTATCGGGACGGGTGGTGTAGATCGCCACAGACTCGTCAGAGCCGTCCACGTCGAAGATCATCTCAATGCCTTCGGAGCGACCGATCCAGTTGCGCTGCATGGTTTTCACCATCTCTGGCCAGCCTTCCAGCTGATCCATGTCACCCAGCAGTTGATCGGCGTACTCGGTGATCTTCACAAACCACTGTGGGATCTCTTTTTGGACCACTGGGGTGTCACAGCGCCAGCAACAACCGTCCGTCACCTGCTCGTTAGCCAGTACGGTCTGATCGTTCTCACACCAGTTCACGGAGCTGGTCTTCTTGTAGATCAGGCCTTTGTTGTACAGCTCGGTGAAGAACCACTGCTCCCAGCGGTAGTAATCCGGCTTACAGGTCGCCAGCTCACGACTCCAGTCGTAGCCAAAACCCAGCATCGCCAGCTGGCCTTTCATATACTCAATGTTGTCGTAGGTCCAAGGCGCTGGCGCGGTCTTGTTGTTGATCGCGGCGTTTTCCGCCGGCAGGCCGAACGCGTCCCAGCCGATCGGCTGCATCACGTTTTTGCCTTGCAGGCGCTGGAAGCGGCTGATCACATCACCGATGGTGTAGTTACGGACATGGCCCATGTGCAGGCGGCCACTTGGGTACGGGAACATGGACAGGCAGTAGAATTTCTCTTTGCCTTCCTCTTCCTTAGCGATAAAGGTTTCGTTCTCTGCCCAGTGCTTCTGCACCTGAGGCTCGATCTGTGCGGGATTGTATTGCTCTTGCATCGACACGTCTGGAGTCCACTTGAAATTTTGATTTCGGGCAGGGAATGGCCCATAAAGATCTGCATAGAATAACGCAGGAGCCGGATAAGCAACAACCAAGACTTAACCGGATTTTGCACCAGCCCCAAACCTGGGAGGCGTTATGGACACCCGCAATGAAGCATTGGTCCGCAAATACGAATTTTTACTGCAGGATATGGAGCGGCGCTATCGGCACGATCCGGATCTGACCTTAGGTCAGTTGGAGGACATTCTCAAACAAAGTCGGACCTATGTGGCGTTGGAGTCCGAGCTCAGTGACAGTGAGCTGGATCTGGTGGAAACCTTTTTAAGGCGCGATCTGGCCGACTATGCCGAGCGGCACGCGCGGGAGCAGTACGAAGCGGAGGGGGACAGCGTCTTTACGTTGGGGCTGGAGAGCACCGTGTGGCGCTGGCTGGCGGAGATCACCGATCGCAGCCAGCTTGAGTGGCACGAGTTGGGCCAAGAGCTACGCCATCACGGCACCTACAGCGCGGGCGAGTTGGTCGGGTTAGGTGAGTTGGTGTGCGATAAGTGCGGCCACAGTATGGCCTTTTTCCACCCGACGCCGTTGCCTCAGTGCCCCGAGTGCGATGGGCTGCAGTTTTCCCGTCGACCGCTCGAACCCTAATCCATGCAGTGGCTCTGAACGAGAACAAAAAACGCCGGCATCTGCCGGCGTTTGTCTGCATCCACACATCGATTTAGTCGATGCGCTTGTACTTGACGCGGTGGGGTTGGGTGATGTCGATCCCCTGCTCTTTCTTCATCCAGTCGGCGTACTCGTTAAAGTTGCCTTCATAGAAGTTGACCTTGCCCTCATCGCGGTAATCCAGAATGTGGGTGGCAACGCGGTCGAGGAACCAACGGTCGTGCGAGATCACCATGGCGCAGCCTGGGAAGTCCAGCAGGGCGTTTTCCAGGGCACGCAGGGTTTCGATGTCCAGATCATTGGTGGGCTCATCGAGCAGCAGCATGTTGCCGCCAGCCTGCAGCAGCTTGGCCAAGTGCAAACGGCCCCGCTCACCACCGGACAGCTCGCCGACCCGCTTCTGTTGATCAGAGCCTTTAAAGTTAAAGCGACCCACGTAGGAACGGGCTGGGATCTCCCAGTTGCCGATCTTGAGGATATCCTGACCGTCGGAGACTTCCTGGAACACGGTCTTGCTGTCGTCCATGTCGTCACGGAACTGGTCTACAGACGCTAGTTTGACCGACTCACCCAGAACAATCGAACCGGAATCTGGCGCTTCTTGACCGCTCATCATACGGAACAGGGTGGATTTACCCGCGCCGTTGGGGCCGATGATGCCAACGATGGCGCCTTTCGGTACGGTGAAGGACAAGTCGTCGATCAGCACGCGGCCGTCGTAGGACTTGGTCAGGTTGTTCACTTCCAGCACCTGATCGCCCAGACGTGGACCCGGCGGGATGAACAGCTCGTTGGTTTCGTTACGCTTCTGGAACTCGGAAGAGTTCAGCTCCTCAAAACGCGCCATACGGGCTTTGGACTTGGCCTGACGCCCTTTCGGGTTTTGACGAACCCACTCAAGCTCTTTCTGGATGGACTTCATCTGAGCCTTTTCCTGAGCGGCTTCCTGCTCAAGGCGAGTCTCTTTTTGCTCCAGCCAGGAGGAGTAGTTGCCTTCATAAGGGATCCCTTCACCGCGATCCAACTCTAGGATCCAGCCGGCGGCGTTATCCAGGAAGTAACGATCGTGGGTAATGGCGACCACGGTGCCGGTGTATTCCACCAGGAAGCGCTCCAACCAGGCCACGGATTCCGCATCCAAGTGGTTGGTTGGTTCGTCCAGCAGCAGCATGTCTGGCTTATCCAGCAACAGGCGGCACAAGGCAACACGGCGGCGCTCACCACCGGACAGGTTTTTTACACTCGCATCCCATGGCGGCAGGCGCATGGCATCGGCGGCACGCTCCAGCGCGTTTTCCAGGTTGTGACCGTCTTTACTGGCGATGATGTTTTCCAGTTCGCCCTGCTCTTTGGCCAGCGCGTCGAAGTCAGCACCCTCTTCGGCGTAGGCAGCATAGACCTCGTCCAGACGGGTCAGCGCGTTTTTGACGTCGGCGACCGACTCTTCAATCACTTCACGAACGGTCTTGGTCAGATCGAGCTGCGGCTCCTGCGGCAGGTAACCGACGTTGATGCCCGGCTGTGGACGGGCCTCCCCTTCGTATTCGGTATCGACACCGGCCATGATCCGCAGAAGCGTGGACTTACCGGAGCCGTTCAGGCCCAGCACACCAATCTTGGCGCCTGGGAAAAAGGAAAGGGAAATGTCTTTAAGAATGTGGCGCTTAGGCGGAACAACCTTGCCTACGCGCAGCATGCTGTAGATGAATTGAGCCATCGTTAACCTGCAGTTGTGGGACTTAAAGGGGAAATTTTACCTCAATGGCTTGCCCTGCGCCGCCCTTTTGTCAGGTGCAACGGGATCCGCTTCACTTATCCCGTTCATTGGGCTGAGCCCTGCGGAGGGGAAATGGCTTGCCTCGGAAAAAGAATGCTCTTCGACAAATTTTACTTTCGGCAGGTGGGTGGCGAGAGCCCCATCAAATGAGAATTATTATTGGGTGTAACATTTGACCCTAAAAACCCTGACTTTTGGTAAAAAAACGAGATGCGTAGCAACCTTTTCTCTCCATTGCGTTGATAGACTGTGCCCAATCAAACTTCTGGGTAATAAGATGTATTCGCATATAGCGGAAGTCATATCCAGATCGTTGTTGTCTTTGCTAATGGATTTTACCGAATGAACTGTACCAAGTTGAGCCTGGTCTGCTCGGCCATCGTGACCGCGTTGGCGGCACCGAGTGTGGTGGCGCAAGAAGCTGAGTCAAAGCATCGTAAGGATGTGGAAGTGATGGTGGTGTCTGGCTCCCGTCTGGAGCAAAGTCTGGACAGCGTGGCTGGCTCGGTCGTGGTGATCGATGAAGAAGCGATCGCCCGCAGCATGTCCACCGACTTTTCCTCTTTGTTTCAGAACGAAGCGGCCGTGGACGTGAAGGGCGGTGCGGGTAAACCGTCTGCCGTGACCATTCGGGGTATCGGTGGTAATCGGGTGATGATGGTGAAAGATGGCGTGCGGGTGAACAGCCAATACGCGTCACCATTGGGCCCTGGCGCAGAAGGCACCGGCCGTGGTCTGACTGAGGTCGAAACCCTGAAGCAGGTCGAAGTCGTTAAAGCGGCAGCTTCTACTATGTATGGCTCGGATGCACTGGGTGGCGTTGTGGTGATGAACACCAAAGATGCGTCGGATTACCTGCTGGGCGACACCGGTTACTTCTCCGCTAATGTGGGCTACACCGGCATGAATAATGAATATTCCGCCGGTTTTACCTTCGCCCATGCGTTCGGTGATTTTGAAAATCTGGTGAGCTATCAGCGTCGCTACGGCGAAGAGCAGCAAAACTACGATGAGACGTTGCCGGTGTCAGATCTGGTGACGGACAGTTTGTTGGTGAAGAGTAAGTATGTACTGAATGAGTTCACCAATATTCAGTTGACCTTAGATTTCCTTAATCAGCAATTGGATCGTTGGGAAGACCATGCGTCCCGCCCGGAATCCATCGACTACGATCGCACCACGCATGCGTTTAACAGCTCCTTGCGTCTGCGCTCTGAGAAGCCGACTTTTGCCCACGACAATATGGACGTGGTGTTGTATTACGGCTTTACCGACCAAAATGAGCACCGTAACTATTTCGATGGTAATCAGGGTTATGTTCGCAGCTTTACTGGCGAGCGGGATTACGATTTTGAAGAAGACCGTTTCGGCTTGGCCAGTACTTTTAGCAAGTATATTGGCGGTGAAAACTACGGCCACCACCTGACCTATGGTGTTGATGTGGAGCGCTCTCACATGAGCCGTCATCGCCAGTACAACCATCTGGAAAACGGCGACTGGACTACTACCAACCCATTTGCTTTTGCTGATACTGAAAGCTGGCGCGTTGGTGCTTTTGTTCAGGACGACATTACTCTAGGTCAAAACCTGAACATTGTTGCAGGTTTGCGTTACGACTATTTCCGCAACTCTCCGGATCAACAGATGGCGGAAGATGCCGATCGTGATCCAGCCAACTTTGAATCCATGAGTGGCAGCTTCTGGTCACCAAAACTGGGCCTGATTTATAAGCTGACGGATACCGTGAGTGTGTACGGTCAGTACGCTTATGGCTACAAAATGCCAACCCCGGATCAAAAATGGGGTGAACTGGTGGTCAGCGAAGGCAATATGCCGATGGATGTGTACATCCATGCCAACTACGAGCTGGAATCGGAAGAGAGCCACACCATGGAGATCGGTGTGCGTGGTAACCACAGCAACACCAACTATGAATTGACCGCTTTCTACATTTTGGCCAACGACTTTATCGACTGGGAATACTGTCAGGGGATGATGCCAATTGGCAACACCTGTAACTCAGGGATCAGCACCGGTTCACCACTGAACTATCAGTACTTCAACCGTGATGAAGTTACTTTGTACGGTGCAGAGGTCTCGGCCAACCACTGGCTGACCAATGATGTGCAGTTGTGGGGCAACATCGCGTACACCCGCGGTGAAGATCAAAACGGTGACTACCTCAATAGCGTTAGCCCACTGAAAGGCACCGTAGGTGCTAACTTCTTTACCCGCCTGATGGGCCAAGAGGTGGATCTGGGCGCGGTGGTGCGTTTTTCCGACAAGATGACCCGTACCACCGACATCGATATTTTCCCAGGCATGGATGAGTTCAATGAGGTCTACAACACCTCCGGCTACGCCGTGGTGGATCTGACCGCAGGTATGACACTGACGCAGCAGCTGCAGCTGCGCGCCGGGGTTTACAACCTGATGGACAAGGAATACATCGATTACGCAGATGTGGCTGGCCAGTCCAAGTTCCTGCTGACCGCGCTGGGCACACCGGAGTCTAATTTCACTCAGCCAGGCCGTTATTTTGGCATCAGTGCCAAATACACCTTCTAAGCCGGTCTTCCAAACTCATTAATGTCGGGACGCGTCAGTGTCCCGTAGAATCAATATTTAGGGCTGAATCATGAATAAGACGCTGATCGCCGTTGCCTTGGGCCTGTTTTTGGCCGGCTGCAACTCAAATAACCCCAATAAAGGCGAGCCGCAAGAGCCGCCAGTGCTGCCGGTGGAGCCATTGGCGACCGGTTTGTATCTGAGCAATGGCAACCCTGAGGTTGCCAACTGTGGCATTGCAGGTGTTCGCTATTTCTTCCAGGACGCTGAAGGCACTGTGTTGGGTGAAGAGCTCGCGACCGCAGGCAATGGGTTTATCGATGTCTCCGAGGCGCCGGAAGCGGCCAAATACGTGACCTATGAGTACGACCTGTATGGCGATCATTGGGATGTGGTCTCGGTGGAGCTGGCTCTGGTCCAGGGGCCGGTTGCGTTGAATCTGGTGCGAGAAAATCTGGCGGTGACGTGCGACGGCGTGATTGCCGACGCGGAAAAGCGTTTTGAGCTGCAAAACGACTCTGTATACCAGGATGTGGCACTCGATGCCTTTGGTCTGCTGAGTCAAGGTGAGTCGGTTGCCATGCGTGAAAATGGCAGCGTGCTACTGCGTGGTTTTAACGAACAAGGGGTGGCGGGATCAGAACTGCTGGACAGCAGCGAGATCGCCGAAGGTGAGCGGGTTTCAGTGATGCTGGAAACGCCTGCGATACAACTGACCTTTACTGACGCTCAGCCCGATAGTCTGATCAGCACCTGGGCGGCTTTGCCGTTTACGAGCTCGGTACAGACGCCGGTTGAAACTGGGCAAGCCTATGTGGTTGCTCCCGGTGAAGGCCAGACGGTTTTGTCGATGAGTTTTGATGATGGCCGTGATCGCCGAATCATTGCGCGTGAGGTTGCTGAGGGTGCGATGGTTGGCGTTAGCCTGCCAGAGATGGCAGATCTGGCCACCGATTACCCGTTCATTCGCTGTGCTATGTTCGGTGCGTGTGATGTGGAAGGGGCGAACCTGACGACTCTGAGCTTTGATGCTGAGGCCTATGATGGTGACAAAGTGGCCCATTACTCGGCCCGTTATTTTAATGGCCCGACGGGGACACCAATGGCGACCGTGGTATATCGCCATGTTTACGCCATGGCGCAAGATGGCCAGTTCTTCGTACCGCCAATGTCAGATAGCTTCAGCTTCCCGGCGGCCAATGCCGTGCCGGGTGTTGGGATCGTAGCGCAATCCTTTGCGTTGATCGACAGCGCTAAACCGCAGCACGTATGGGCATTGACCGGTGGAGAATTTGGCCAGGCGAACGATAGCGCACCACAAGCTTTCTGGCGGAGCATGCACAACAGTGAGATCGAGTCAGAGATTTTCCAGGCTCAATTTGTCGAACCGCTTATCGGTGTGATTGAAATCGATTGATCGCGATAGAGTTACTATGAAAGCCGGACCTCGTGTCCGGCTTTTTTGTGCGCTTTTGCCGGGCTTTGTCGGATGGCTCACAGATGGAGAGGTTGAACCCCCAAGTTCGGTTATCACAGGATTGATCGTGACATGGCTCACAAAGGCTTGGGGAAATGAGGTTCAAAGAGTAGAATGCGGCGCCAGAACCCTTTGTATCGTATTGACCGCCCAGGAGTGACGGATGTTCGAACGTAACATGAATATCGCGGATTTTGACCCAGAACTGTGGAACGCCATGGAAGCCGAGCGTGTGCGTCAAGAAGAGCACATCGAGCTTATCGCATCGGAAAACTACACCAGCCCACGGGTACTGGAAGCGCAAGGTTCTCAGCTGACCAATAAGTACGCCGAGGGCTACCCAGGTAAGCGTTACTACGGCGGATGCGAGCACGTGGACGTGGCCGAGCAGTTGGCCATCGATCGCGCCAATGAGCTGTTTGGCTCGACTTATGCCAACGTCCAGCCACACTCCGGCTCTCAGGCCAATGCGGCGGTCTTTATGGCGCTGCTGCAGCCGGGCGATACCGTGCTGGGCATGAGCTTGGCCCACGGTGGTCACTTGACCCACGGCGCGTCCGTCTCCTTCTCCGGTAAGATCTACAATGCGGTGCAGTACGGCATCAATCAGGACACCGGCGCGATCGATTTTGATGAGGTCCGCGCATTGGCGCACGAGCACAAGCCGAAGATGATCATCGGCGGCTTCTCGGCCTACTCCGGTCTGATCGACTGGTCAAAATTCCGTGAGATCGCCGACGAAGTAGGTGCTTATCTGTTTGTCGATATGGCCCACGTCGCGGGTCTGGTGGCTGCTGGGGTGTATCCGAACCCGATACCGCATGCCCACGTGGTCACCACCACCACCCACAAGACCCTGGGTGGTCCCCGTGGCGGTTTGATCCTGTCGGCCACCACCGACGAAGCCTTGCTGAAGAAGTTCAACTCTGCGGTGTTCCCAGGGGGGCAGGGGGGCCCGCTGTGTCACGTGATAGCGGCCAAAGCGGTGGCGTTTAAAGAGGCGCTGCAGCCGGAATTCACCGAGTACCAGAAGCAGGTGGTGGTCAACGCGCAGGCGATGGCCGATGTGTTCATCAACCGGGGCTATGACGTGGTCTCCGGCGGCACGCAGAATCACCTGTTCCTGCTGGATCTGATCAGCAAAGACATTACCGGCAAAGATGCTGACGCAGCGCTGGGCCGGGCTTACATCACTGTGAATAAGAACTCGGTACCGAACGACCCACGCAGCCCGTTTGTGACCTCAGGTTTGCGGATCGGCACCCCGGCCATCACCCGTCGCGGTTTTGGTGAGAGCGAAGCGCGCGAGCTGACTGGCTGGATCTGTGACATTTTGGACAACTTCGGCGACGCCTCGGTCGAGCAGCGTGTCAAAGCGCAAGTGCTTGAGCTGTGCGCCCGATTCCCGGTCTATAAGTAAGCGAGTCTGGATTCTGATCTCAAAGCCCGCCTTCGTGCGGGCTTTTCTATGGGGATTTGCTTACGCAGGTGGGTAAAATTGGGTATTCTTGCGGGCAAAGATCGAATGAATTCAAGGCTGGTTCCTCATGCATTGTCCCTTCTGCGCTGCCACCGACACTAAGGTGATTGACTCCCGTTTGGTGGCAGACGGCCATCAGGTGCGTCGTCGCCGTGAGTGTGTGACCTGTAAAGAGCGTTACACCACCTTTGAGACGGCTGAGCTGGTGATGCCGCGGATCATTAAACAGGACGGCACGCGCCAGCCGTTTGATGAAGATAAACTGCGACGCGGCCTGCAGCGAGCGCTGGAAAAGCGGCCGGTCAGTACTGAGCTGGTGGAGCAGGCGGTGAGTAAGATCAAATCGTCGCTGCGCGCCACCGGTGAGCGTGAGGTCGGCTCAGATATGCTGGGCAACTTGGTGATGGAGCAGCTCGCTGTGCTCGATAAGGTGGCCTACATCCGGTTTGCCTCCGTGTATCGGGCGTTTGACGATCTGGCTCAGTTTGGCGAAGCGATCGCCAGCTTGGAAAAACGTTAATGTCCGCTGCCGGTTTTAGTCAGGATGACGCGCGCTATATGGCGCTGGCGTTGCAACTGGCCAAGCAGGGCTGGTTGACCACGCGACCCAACCCCAGAGTGGGCTGCGTACTGGTTAGGGCGGGTGAGATCGTCGGCCAAGGGGCGCACCTTAAAGCCGGCGAGCCGCATGCGGAGGTACACGCCTTGCGCGCGGCGGGGTCGCGGGCTCAGGGGGCGACAGCGTACGTCACCTTGGAGCCCTGCAGTCATTTTGGCCGGACGCCGCCCTGTGCTCAGGCGCTGATCGAGGCGGGCGTGACCAAGGTGATCGCTGCGATGGTCGATCCCAACCCCAAGGTGTCCGGACGTGGCTTGGCCATGCTCGAGGCGGCTGGGATCGACACGGCCCATGGCCTGATGCAGGCTGAGGCCGAGGCGGTGAATCCTGGGTTTAATCGGCGGATGCGCACTGGACTCCCTTATGTCCGTATTAAGCTGGCGGCGAGTATCGATGGCCGCACCGCGCTGAGCAATGGCGTCTCCAAATGGATCACCGGCCCCGAAGCACGTCAGGATGTGCAGCGATTGCGGGCGCAAAGCGATGCGGTGATCACCGGGGCGGATTCGGTTCGCTCGGATAACCCCTCGATGAATGTGCGTCACAGCGAACTGGGCCACTGGCAGGCGCGGATCTCAGCCGATGCGCTGATGCAGCCGCTGCGGGTGGTGGTGGATGGCCGGGCCCGGCTGGCCCCGCCGTTAAAAATGCTCGACAGCGAGGGGAGCGTGCTGCTGGCCAGTTTGGCCGACTATGCTTGCGCCTGGCCTGACTCGGTCAGCGTCTGGCGCGGCGCGGCCGTGGATGGCAAGTTGGATCTACGCCGCTTGCTGCTTGAGCTGGGCAAGCGCGAGATCAACGAGGTACTGCTGGAAGCCGGCGCCTCCTTGTGTGGTGCCTTTATCGCGCAGGGGTTGTGGGACGAATTGGTGTTGTATCAGGCGCCGAAATTGATGGGTGATCCGGCCCGCGGCTTATTGGCGCTGCCTGAGTTTACCGCCATGAGTGAGATCCCCGAGTTGGCCTTTAATGACGTGCGTCGGATCGGTGCAGATCTGCGCCTGACTCTGACGCGTGTGGAGAAGTAATAGATGTTTACCGGCATTGTCGAAGCGGTGGGAACACTGCGTAAATTGGAGCATCGCAGCGGCGACTTGAAGGTCACGGTCGCGACCGGCGGCTTGCCGCTGGATGACGTCAAACTGGGCGACAGCATCGCCACCAACGGGGTGTGCCTGACGGTGGTTAGCCTGGGGGCGGATCATTTTGTCGCCGACGTCAGTGCGGAAACCCTAGCGCTGTCCAACTTCACCCAGTACAGCGTGGGCACCCGGGTCAACCTGGAGCGGGCGGTGATGCCGACCACGCGACTGGGTGGCCATTTGGTCAGTGGTCATGTCGATGGGGTTGCTACCGTCGTCAGCCGGGAAAGCCGTGGCCGCGCCATTGAGTACTGGTTGCAGGCGCCGGCCGAATTGGGGCGCTATCTGCCGCACAAAGGCTCGGTGACGATCGATGGGATCAGCTTGACGCTGAATGAAGTGGACGGTGCCCGTTTCCGACTGACCATCGTGCCACACACGGCGACGGAAACCACACTGACGGAGAAACATGCTGGTGATCGTGTCCATATCGAAGTGGATCTACTGGCGCGCTATCTGGAAAAATTGATGCAGCCCCAGGCCGATTCCCCAGCACACGCTGCGGGTGGTCTGACGCTGGAAACCTTGGCCCGCAGCGGCTTTGTGAAGTAAAGGAAAGGCAAGCTATGGCGCTCAACCGCATTGAAGAGATCATCGAAGATATCCGTCAGGGCAAGATGGTGATCCTGATGGACGACGAAGATCGGGAAAACGAAGGGGATCTGATCATGGCGGCGGAAGCCGTGACCCCGGAAGCGATCAACTTTATGGCCAAGTTTGGCCGGGGTTTGATCTGCTTGCCGATGAGTGCTGAGCGCTGTGATGCGCTGGGCCTGCATCAGATGGTGAGCAACAACACCGAGCAATACGGCACCGCCTTTACCGTGTCGATCGAAGCGGCCGAAGGGGTGACCACCGGGATCTCCGCCGGCGATCGTGCCCGTACCATCCAAGCCGCGGCTGCCGAAGGGGCAGGGCCGCAGGATCTGGTTCAGCCGGGTCACATCTTCCCACTGCGGGCGATGGACGGCGGCGTGCTGAACCGTGCCGGCCACACCGAAGCTTCGGTGGATCTGGCGCGCCTGGCGGGCTTCCGCTCGGCGGCGGTGATCGTCGAGATCCTTAATGAAGATGGCACTATGGCGCGCCGTCCTCAGTTGGAAGCGTTTGCGGCGGAGCACGATCTGAAGGTGGGCACCATTGCCGATCTGATCGAGTACCGCAATCACAATGAGACCACCATTGTGCGGGAAACCCAGTGCACCCTGCCGACCCGCTACGGCGAATTTGAGCTGACCTGCTATCGCGACACCATCGATAACCAGTTGCATGTTGCCTTGGTGAAGGGAGAGGTCACCGACAACTGTTTGGTGCGCGTGCATCTGAGTGATCCGACCCGGGACCTGCTGCAGGCCACCATCAGTGGCACGCCAGCCTGGCCACTGGATAAGGCGATGGCCCGTATCGCACAAGAGGGTGGGGTGTTGGTGCTGCTGGGACGCGAGCAAAGCTCAGATACCATGTTGGCCCAGCTTAAGGCCTATGCGGCGCAGCAGAAGGGCGAAACCATCGGCATCAAACGCTCGGTAGAAGCCACCCGCACCGTGGGTGTCGGCTCGCAGATCCTGGCCGATCTCGGCGTGGGTAAGATGCGCTTGCTGTCGAGTCAGAAACGCTACCATGCTTTGTCCGGTTTTGGTCTGGAAGTGACCGATTACGTCGAGGTCTAGTTTTATTCACTCGTCCATGTCGCCAAGCGCTCTATGTTTCAATGCTTTGTGCGACATGACGCCAGTGCAAGGGCGGCACGGCATTTGCCGCTTCTCTGTGCTATCATACTGCAACTTTTTGGCCCGTGTTGGGGCCGTGAGAAGAAATGGATAACGATATGAAGGTAATCGAAGGCAACATCGAAGCCAAAGGGGCTAAAATCGCTTTGGTGGTTTCCCGTTTTAACAGTTTTATCGTCGACAGCCTGACTGAAGGTGCGATCGATACCCTGAAGCGTTTTGGTCAGGTCAATGATGATGACATCACTGTTGTGCGGGTACCGGGTGCCTTTGAACTGCCACTGGCCGCGCGCCGGTTGGCAGCCAGTGGCAAGTACGACGCCATCATTGCGCTGGGCGCAGTGATCCGCGGCGGAACCCCGCACTTCGACTTTGTCGCCGGTGAGTGTAACAAAGGACTGGCCCAAGTCATGCTGGAGTTTGATACTCCGGTATCCTTCGGGGTGCTGACCACCGACACTATTGAGCAGGCCATCGAGCGCGCCGGTACCAAAGCGGGTAACAAAGGCGGTGAAGCCGCCCTGGGTGCGCTGGAGATGGTCAACGTCCTAAACCATCTGGCTGATTAACAGCCTGATTGGAGAATTGTGTGAAGCCTTCCGAACGTCGTAAAGCCCGCCAACTGGCGGTGCAGGCCCTCTACTCTTGGCAGATGAGTGGTAACTCCATCGCTGATGTCGAGCATGAGTTCCTGACCGAGCAAGATACCAAGGGCGCAGATCTCGCCTATTTCCGCGAACTGCTGGTGGGCGTATCCGCCCAGGCCAGTGAGTTGGATGCCAAGCTGAAGCCAAATCTGGCTCGTCTGGTGGACGAGGTGGATCAGTTGGAGCTGGCGATCCTGCGTTTGGGTGCATTTGAGCTGCTGCATCGCAATGATGTGCCTTACAAGGTCGCGATCAACGAAGCGATTGAGCTGGCCAAGGTCTTCGGGGCCGAGGAAAGCCATAAGTTCGTAAACGGCGTACTGGATAAGCTCGCCATCTCGATCAATCGCTAAGCGATCTTATCGGGTAAGACAGACGGCCACATTTATGTGGCCGTCTATCTATCGGGCGGGTGGTAATGACACTGGCTGTCGCGATACATGGCTTCTTAGCGGAAACCAGGCGTTGCGATAAGCCCTTGTCAGCCTGGGTTCGTTATGGTCGTTCGCCGTGCCGCTGGCTTGTTCGGCGGTACCGTTGTTTCGCCCCAAGCGTGCTTCTTTTCGCCATTCGGCCGACGCTCTCAGAAGATGGGGATGCAATGAAAGGAACCGATGAGTTTTCTCTGATCAAACGTCACTTTACTCGACCGAACCAGCGCAAAGATGTGATCTTTGGGGTGGGGGATGACGGGGCGGTGCTGCGTGTGCCTGAGGGCAGTCAGTTGGTGGTTTCGACCGACACGCTGGTCAGTGGTACCCATTTTTTGGCGGACATCGATCCGGCGGATCTGGCCTACAAGGCGGTGGCCGTCAACTTGAGCGATCTTGCTGCGATGGGGGCAGAGCCAGCCTGGATGACCTTGGCGCTGACCTTGCCGCAGGTCAATGAGCCCTGGCTGGAGGCGTTTTCCGCCAGCCTGTTTGAGATCTGCCAATATTACGGCCTTGCGCTGATCGGCGGGGATACCACGCGAGGACCGCTGAGTCTGACCCTGACCATCCATGGCCATGTGCCGGCGGGTAAGGCGCTGTACCGCAGTGGCGCACGGGTGGGAGACTGGTTGTTTGTGACCGGCAAGCTGGGGGACAGTGGGGCGGGATTGCAGTGTTTGCTGGGCCAGTTAACGCTGCCGAGTGAGCTGCACCGAGCCTTGCAGCAGGCGCACTTGCGTCCTCGACCTCGAGTATTGGCCGGTCGGATGTTGCGGGGGATCGCTACCAGCGCCATGGATCTGTCCGATGGTTTGGCGTCGGATCTGCAGCACATCCTCACGGCGTCTCAGGTGGGCGCCGTGATCGAGTTGAACGATCTGCCCCTGTCAGAGCACCTGCTCAGCGCGATGCCTCGCGAGCAGGCGCAAGCGATGGCGCTGACCGGCGGCGAGGATTACGAGTTACTGTTTACTGTGCCCGAGGCGCAAAAGGGCGCGCTCGCGACGGCGTTGGCCGAGGCGGGGGCCGACTACTGCTGTATCGGCCAGATCACCAATGGTGAAGGGATCCAATACCGTCAAGACGGTCAGCCGGTGTCCTTGTCGTTGTCGGGTTATAACCATTTTAAGGACGTTTCATGAAGCGATACCCTGGGATCCGGATGACCGATCCGGTGCACTTCCTGGCATTGGGCTTTGGTTTAGGGCTGGCCCCAAAAGCACCGGGCACCTTTGGCACCTTGGCGGCGCTGCCATTTTTCTTGCTGATGGCGGGGCTGTCCCTGCCGATCTACCTGGCCATCGTACTGGTGATGGGGTTAGTGGGGATCTACCTGTGCGATGTCACCGCGAAGGCGATGGGGGAGCACGATCATCCGGCGATCGTCTGGGATGAGGTGGTCGGCATGTTGATCGCGATGATCTGCTTGCCTGCCGGTTGGATCTGGGTGATTGCCGCGTTTGTGGCCTTCCGCTTCTTTGACATCCTCAAGCCCTGGCCCATTAAGTTATTGGATAAGCATGTCCACGGCGGTTTTGGCATCATGATCGATGATGTCTTGGCGGGGATCTTTGCGCTCGCAGTGGTGCAAGCGGCGGCTTACTGGTTGGTTTAACCTGACCATGGAAACAAAAGAGGGGGGATGATCTCAGCGGTCATTCCCCTTTTTTTGGGTTGTACCGTCGCGAACCGTTCGCGCTCTGTTGAGTCTGTTCGTTTTACTCCAATCGGTCGCACAGCCGACAAGCCGAAGGGGGGTCGGCGACGGAACGCTTCTTGGTGAAGGGCACAGGGACGATCCGCCTCAGGCCCCGACGCAGCGTGTCACTGTCCCATCTGCCATCTGCCATCTCCATCTTCATCTCCATCTCCCATCGCGGATAGCGCGGATACGCAGATCTCAGCCGGGGCGCGTTCACGGGACATGCCGCTCTCGGTGCTGCACTCACTGGGCGACCTGCGGCGTCAATATTGCGCCTGGCGGCACGTAAACAGAGGATGACGATACCGAGATAAAGGGGAAATTAACCCGCCAGAGCCATAGAGCCACCTAGGCCGATAAATACGACGGCGCAGGCGCGGTTGAACTTGGTCTGGGCGCTGGGGTTGGCCAGTTGATTGGCCAGTCGACAGCCTCCCATAGCCACCAGGTTGAGGATGATAAAGTCGATTAGGGTGAAGGTGGCACATAAGATCAGCAGCTGGGTCGTCAGATCGGACTCTGGGCGAATAAACTGCGGAAACAGGGCTGCAAAGAATACCAGGCCTTTCGGATTTGCCAGACCAACCAGCAAGGTTTTGCGAAACAGCTTGCGCTTGTCGCTGTCTCGTTGCTCAAAACCGTCGTTAGAGAGTGCGCCTGCACGTGCGCGCCAAGCGCCGATCCCTAACCAGATCAGATAACCGGCGCCGGCGAAGCGCAGCATCTCATACGCGATAGGCTGGCCGGAGATCAGAGCGCCTATCCCAGTCGCGGACAGTGCCATTAAGATCAATCCTGCGATGTTTGAGCCCAAGATCGTGTACAGCGCTCGGCCGTGACCATAGCGGACGCTGGTGGAGAGGGTCATCAGGGTCATGGGACCCGGGGCAGCAAGCAGGACTATGACGGTTGCCAGATAGACCAGATAGAGCTCAGTCGACATCAGATCGGTTCAAGTTGGAGTAAAGAGGCGCGATATTTAATCAGCGAGCTGGTCGTCTGTAAAGGTGGAGTTGAGGAAAACTCGAAGTGGACCTGTCTTGTTGGGACGGAAACTTGTCAAGACGCCTTCTTGCGCCCTTTATTGTGCACTTGTTGTGGTCAAGGGTAGCGGTTTGTGCTGTGTCGATTGGGAGCGAGGGGGCAAAAAAAATCGGGAACCCCTGCCTGAATCAGGTTCCCGAATAAAGGAGGATAATGATGAACGAATAAATCGGTTCGTAAATTCAGACTCGCGCCCTTCCAATAAGTTCCTAAGCAAGGCAGAATTTTTCAAAAATTATTTAGGCTTAAAAAACAAAACAATGAATCGAATGAGCGCACTGTTGTTGTTGTGGATCTGGGGCCTAGCCGGTTGTGCCACGCCACCACCGAAGGATCCGGAGAATATCTGTAACATCTTTCAGGAGAATCGCAGCTGGTATAAGGCGGCGAAGAACACCGAGCAGAAGTGGGGCGTGCCGGTGCATGTGCCGATGGCCATGATGTATCAGGAAAGTTCGTTCCGTCATAACGCCCGTCCACCGATGCAATACTGGCTGGGCTTTATTCCGGTCGGACGCGCGTCCACGGCCTATGGCTATGCGCAGGCCAAGACCATGACTTGGGACGACTATGTGCGGGAGAACAACCGCTCTTTTGCCCGGCGCAGCAACTTTGCCGATGCGCATGATTTCATGGGCTGGTTTATCTATAAGAGCCATGCAGTGAATGGCGTGTCGAAGTGGGATGCGTACCATCAGTACCTGAATTACCACGAAGGGTGGGGCGGCTATAAGCGTCAAACCTACAATCAAAAGCCTTGGCTGATCCAGGTGTCTCGGCGGGTCGATGACCGCTCTAAACGTTACGCTATGCAATATCGGGAGTGTAAAAAAGATCTCGATCGCAGTTGGCTGTGGCGCCTGTTCTTCGGCTAGGGGCAGGGTACTGAGGGCGCGCGCGACGCCCTCGGGCTTTGAGTCTTATACCGTTGCATGAAAAACGCCGCTGTGGTTTCCCACAGCGGCGTTTTGCTTTGCTTGGCTCTTAGCAGTCGAAAGCGGCCTTGGCGCGCTTGACGATCCCCGGGCCATCCAGCTCCAAGACCGTGTGCATCTCCTGTTGCGTGCCCTGCTCGACGAAGCGATCCGGCAAGCCCAGTTGCAACACAGGTTTGCAGAGCCCTTGTTTGGCCAGCGACTCCAGCACCGCGCTGCCTGCGCCGCCCATGATGGCGTTCTCTTCCAGGGTGATCAGATGGTCATGGCTTTCAGCCATCTGTTTTACCATCTCGTCATCCAGAGGCTTGATAAAGCGCATATTGACCACGGTGGCATCCAGTTGCTCGGCTGCCTCCAGGGCGTACGGCAACAAGGTGCCGAAGTTGAGGATGGCGATCCGCTGGCCTTGCCGGCGCAGCTGCGCCTTGCCGATCGGCAGCGACGTCATCGCTTTTTCGATCTCCACCTCCATGCCATTGCCCCGTGGGTAGCGCACGGCTGCCGGGCCGTTGAGCTGGTGGCCGGTGTAGAGCATCTGCCGACACTCATTGGCGTCGGCCGGGGCCATGATGGTCAGGTTGGGGATGATCCGCAGGAACGACAGGTCAAACGCCCCTTGGTGGGTTTGACCATCCGCGCCGACCAAACCGCCGCGATCGATGGCGAACAGGACGGGCAGATCCATGATGGCGATATCGTGGATCACCTGATCAAAGGCCCGTTGAAGGAAGGTGGAGTAGATCGCCACCACGGGTTTAAGCCCTTCGCAGGCAAAGCCAGTTGCCAGGGTGACCGCATGCTGCTCGGCGATGGCCGCATCATAGTATTGATCCGGGAATCGCTGGGAAAACTCCACCATGCCGGAGCCTTCACGCATGGCCGGGGTGATCGCCACCAGTTTTGGATCTTGCGCCGCCATGTCGCACAGCCAGTCGCCGAACACCTTGGAGAAGGTCGGCCGACCTGGGGCAGACTTGGGCAGCTTCCATTCGGCAGGATCAAATTTGGGCACGCCGTGGTAGCCGATCGGATCCTCTTCCGCAGGCTGATAGCCTTTGCCTTTCTTGGTCATCACGTGAAGGATCTGCGGACCTTTGAGATTACGCATATTGCGTAGGGTGTCCACCAAACCGTTAACGTCATGACCATCGATAGGGCCGATGTAGTTGAAGCCTAACTCTTCAAACAGGGTGCCCGGTACCACCATCCCTTTCAGGTGCTCCTCGGCACGACGCGCCAGCTCCTTGATCGGTGGCATCGCGCCCAACACCTTCTTGCCGCTTTCTCGGATCGAGGTGTATAAGCTGCCGGACAGGATCCGCGCCATATGATTGTTGAGGGCACCGACGTTTTCGGAGATCGACATCTCGTTGTCGTTGATGATCACCAGCATGTCTTTGTGGATATCACCGGCGTGGTTCAACGCTTCGAAAGCCATGCCACCGGTTAAGGCGCCATCGCCGATCACGGCGGCGACACGACGACCCTGACCCTCTTTATCGGCGGCGATCGCCATACCGAGCGCCGCACTGATGGAGGTGCTGGAGTGGCCGACACTTAAGGTGTCGAATTCGCTTTCCCCGCGCCATGGGAAGGGGTGCAAGCCGTCCTTCTGGCGTATGGTATGGAGTCGATCGGCGCGGCCGGTCAGGATCTTATGCGGGTACGCCTGGTGGCCCACGTCCCACACTAGGCGGTCAAACGGTGTGTTATAGACATAGTGCAGCGCCAGCGTCAGCTCTACAGTGCCCAAACCTGAGGCCAGGTGTCCTGATGAGCGGCTCACAGATTGCAGCAGGAACTGACGAACTTCATCCGCCAGTGGGGTCAGTTGCTCTTGGGGCAACTGCCGAAGCTGATCCGGCATCAAAGCCTGGGACAGCAAGGGGTAATCAGACAGGGCCTGGCTCATTCAAGGATTCACTTATTTGTCTTTACTATTGGTTGCGCTCGATGATGTATCGGGCGAAACCTTCCAATTGATCGCTATTGTAAGGTAACTGGGCCAGTGCTGTCAGTGCATCTTGATAGAGATCCTGCGCTACATCACGGGCACCATTCAGGCCGAGCAGGGCGGGGAAGGTGCTTTTCTCGGCGGCCAGATCGGAGCCCTGGGGCTTGCCCAGTTGTTCGGTGTCGCCGGTGATATCGAGGATATCGTCATGCACCTGGAAGGCCAGGCCGATCTTTTCAGCGAATTGGCGCAGGTGGGCGCGTTGGGTTTCGTCGACACCGGCGACCGCCAAGCTGCCCAGCTCGACGCTGGCGCGGATCAGTGCGCCGGTTTTGAGCGCGTGCAGTTGCGTCAAGGTGGCCAGATCGATGGGTTGACCCGTCTGGGCCAGATCGATCGCCTGACCGCCACACATGCCCTGATAGCCGGAGGCCTTGGCCAGCACGCGCAGCATGGCGATGCGATTGCTCTCCAGCTCGGGCGGTAAGTCGCATTCGGCTAGCAGTTCGTAGGCCAGGCCTTGCAGGGCATCACCGGCCAGGATGGCCGTGGCCTCATCAAAGGCGATGTGCACTGTCGGTTGGCCTCGGCGCAGGTGGTCGTCATCCATCGCCGGCAGATCGTCGTGGATCAGCGAGTAGGCGTGGATGCACTCGACCGCCGCCGCGATGGGATCGAGGGTACTTTCCTCGGCGCCCAGCATGGTGCCGGTGGCATAGACCAAAAACGGTCGGGCCCGTTTGCCGCCGAGCAAGGTGCCATAGCGCATGGCCTCCAGCAGCCGTGGGGCGCAGTGAGGCAGCCGGTCGAAGGCCTGCTCCAGGGTGCGGTTGACCCGTTGCTGGTAATGGCTGAGTGCGTGCGTCGACATGCTTATTCCTCGAACGGGGCCAAGCCCGGCTCTGCGCCCGGCGATTGACTGAGGATCCGGACTTGCTGCTCCGCCTGCTCTAGCTTGGCTTGACTGGCTCTGACCAAGCCGATCCCGCGTTCAAACTGCTTCAGTGCCTGCTCTAAGGGCACCTCACCCTGCTCCAGCTGGGCGACGATCTGCTCCAGCTCCTGCAAGGATTGCTCGAAGCTCAGGTTTTCCGGTTTTTTGGCCACTTTACTGCTCCCGTCCAATTAAGGGGCCAAAGGTACTGTTTTGCCCCGCTAGATTCAATGCGACGGCGCCTTGGCCGGAGAAAAATTGTTTAAGCTTGCCACTGCACAGGGCGATAAGCAGAATAAGCGTATAGTTTTCAGTATTCCGGTCGTTATAGGGATCTGGAAAGGTATTTTTTATCGTTAGGAGCAAGTGTGGATCTGGCAACCCTGATCGGCCTGGTTGGCGCATTCGCCTTTGTCATTATGGCAATGGTTCAAGGTGGCGACGCTACCATTTTTATCAGCGCGCCCAGCGCCTTGATCGTGATCCTCGGCTCGCTATTCGTTGTGATGATGAAATTTAACCTGATGCAGTTTCTGGGATCGGTCAAGATCGCCGCTAAGGCCTTTGCGTTTCGGCTGGATCGACCGGAGGCGCTGATCGAGCAATCGGTCACCATGGCGGACTCGGCGCGCAAGGGCGGCTTCTTGGCGCTGGAGGAGGCCGAGGTCAGCAACGCCTTTATGAGGAAGGCCATCGCTTTGCTGGTGGATGGTCATGATGCAGAGACGGTGCGCAGCACGCTGAATAAAGACATCGGCCTGACCATGGAGCGTCACAGCTTGGGGATCGATGTGTTCCGCAAGTTGGGCGAGGTGGCTCCGGCAATGGGGATGATCGGGACCCTGATCGGCCTGGTGGCGATGCTCAACAATATGGAAGATCCCAAAACCATTGGGCCAGCGATGGCCATTGCCCTGCTGACCACGCTGTATGGTGCCATTATCGCCAATATGGTGGCCCTGCCGATCGCCGACAAGCTGGAGCTGCGCATGCAGGAAGAGATGCTCAATCGGCGTTTGATCCTGGATGCGGTGTTGGCGATCCAGGATGGGCAAAACCCGCGTGTCATCGAGGCCTTCTTGAAAAATTACCTGCGTGAGAAGCAGCGGGTGATCGAAACCACCGAGGATTGAGTCGAATGAGTGAATTCGGCCCGAAGCGCAGAAAGCCGACCGGGGCCCCGGCCTGGATGTCGACCTTTGCCGATCTGTCGACCCTGTTGATGTGTTTCTTTGTGCTGTTGCTGGCCTTCTCTGAGATGGATGTGCTTAAGTTCAAACAGGTGGCGGGCTCGATGAAGTACGCCTTCGGTGTGCAAAACCAGATCGAGGTGCAGGACATCCCCCGCGGTACCTCGGTGATCGCCATGGAGTTCCGGCCGGGACGGCCCGAGCCGACTCCGCTGGATGTGGTGCAGCAGCAGACCGCCGATTATCAGCGCGAGGCGCTCGATTTCCAACCGGGCGACAGCAGCGATGCCGGTGGCCAGGAAGATCTGTCGGGCAACAGTCGTGGTGGCAGCACCAGTCAGAGCGCCAGCCAGAACACGCCAAGCTCGAAAGCGCAGCAAGCGGCGGCGGCGCCGCTATGGGATCAGTTAGCCAAGAAGGTGGCGCAGGAATTGGAGGAGCAGATCCGGGACGGTGCCATCGAGGTCGAGTCCTTGGGCCAGCAGTTGATCATCCGGATCCGCGAGCAGGGGGCCTTCCCGGCGGGCTCGGCGTTTCTGCAGCCCAGGTTTCGACCCGTCTTGCACGCCGTCGGTGAGTTACTGACGGAGGTGCCGGGGATCATCACGGTGACCGGGCATACCGACAATACGGTGATCAGCAACGAGCTGTATCGCTCCAATTGGGATATCTCCTCGCAACGGGCGCTGGCGGTAGGGCATGAGCTGCTGTCGGTGCCAAAGTTTGATGGCCAACGGATGATCCTGCGCGGTGTGGCCGATACCCAACCACAGGAGAGCAATGACACCTGGGCTGGTCGGGCGGCGAATCGGCGAGTGGAGATCAGCATTGAGCAGGGGAAAGCGAAGCTGTCAGAGGCCATTTCGGTATCGCCTTAATGGCGGAGATCGCATTGCGTGCTGACGAGGGGAGATCTATGCTCGGAAGTTATTGCTCAACTCTCGCTCAGGCGCGTGGGCTAGGGTATACTCCCGCGCCTTTGTAAGGCAGTGACAGGCACATCATGAAATTTATCGTTAAGCTGCACCCGGAAGTGATGATCAAATCCAAACCGGTGCGGATCCGCTTCTCCAAACTTTTGGTGTCCAACATCCGCAACGTACTGCGTAAGGTGGATGAGGATATCCGGGTCAGATTTAACTGGGATCACATCGTCGTGACCTGCCGCACCGAGCGTGACGGGCTGCGCGATGAGCTGGTGGAGCGTCTGTCCTGTATTCCAGGGATCGCCTATTTCTTGGAAGTTACCCAGCACCGCTTTGACAGCATCGATGATATCTATCAGGCGTGTCAGTCGATCTTCGCTGACGAGCTGGCCGGTAAGACCTTCTGTGTGCGAGTCAAGCGCTCCGGTAAGCATGAGTTCAGCTCGCTGGACGTTGAACGCTATGTCGGTGGTGGCCTGAATCAGAACACCGATGCGGCCGGGGTGAAGCTTAAAGATCCGGACATGACCATCCACATCCAGATCGAAGAGGATATCGCCTATCTGGTTGAGTGTCGTCACCCGGGCCTAGGCGGCTTCCCGATCGCCACGCAAGAGGATGTGCTGAGCTTGATCTCCGGCGGCTTCGATTCCGGCGTGTCCAGCTTCCAGACCATCAAACGGGGCGCCCGAACCCACTATTGCTTCTTTAATCTCGGCGGCGCCGAGCATGAGCGTGGTGTGCAGGAGGTGTCCTACTACCTGTGGAATAAGTTTGGCAACTCCCACAAGGTGCGCTTCCTGTCGGTGCCGTTTGAGCCCGTAGTGGAAGAGATCTTAGAGAAGGTCGACAACGGTCAGATGGGCGTTGTGCTCAAGCGCATGATGATGAAGGTGGCAGGCAAAGTGGCGGATCGCTTCGGCATTCCGGCGCTGGTGACCGGAGAAGCCATGGGCCAGGTGTCTTCGCAGACCTTGACCAACCTCAACGTGATCGATCGCGCGACCGATAAGGTGGTACTGCGTCCTTTGATCACCTGGGATAAGCAGGAGATCATCGATCTGTCCCGCACCATCGGTACCCTGCCGTACGCTGAGGTGATGCCGGAGTATTGTGGCGTGATCTCCAACAAGCCAACGGTTAAGGCGATCCTAGCGAAGATCGAGGCGGAGGAAGCCAAGTTCTCCGACGATCTGGTCGATCGTGTGGTGGAAGCCACCCAATACTACGACATCCGAGATCTGGCGATGGTGGGTAAGATCGAAAGCGACAAGGTCGAGATGGAAACCGTGGCCACACCGGGCTCCGGTGAAGTGGTATTGGATATTCGTGCGCCGGAAGAGGAGGAGGAAAGCCCTCTGGAGTTGGTGGACAACGAGGTGGTGACCCTGCCCTTCTTTAAGCTGGCCAGCCAATTCTCGGCATTACCGCAGGATAAAACCTACCTGTTGTATTGCGATCGCGGCGTGATGAGCAAACTGCAGGCGCTGTATCTGCAGGAGCAGGGCCACAGCAATATCAAGGTCTACCGTCCGTAAGCGGACCGATGACCGACAAAGGCGGATCCGGCAGGGTCCGCCTTTTTTGATCCCGGGCCGAGTAATTGGTAAGAAATAAAACCATAAGCAGCCGTATGGATGGCCAATGCAGGAAAAAAGTGTGGTACGGTGAAGGTTAAATAACAAACTGCACACCAAGGAAGCGCTATGCCATACCGTAATGATGATGTCCGTATTAATGAGATCAAGGAGCTGTTGCCGCCGGTGGCGATCCTGGAGCGCTTCCCGGCCTCGGAAGCGGCGGCCAATACGGTGTTTGCTGGACGGCAGGCGATCTCGCGGATCCTAAACGGCGAGGATGATCGGTTGTTGGTGGTGATCGGTCCTTGCTCTATCCACGATCCGAAGGCTGCACTGGAGTACGGCCAGCGCTTGGTTGCCCTGCGTGAAACGTACCGTGATTCGCTGGAGATCGTGATGCGGGTGTACTTTGAAAAGCCGCGCACCACGGTCGGCTGGAAAGGGATGATCAACGATCCCGGTATGGACGACAGCTTCCGCATCAATGACGGCCTGCGGGCGGCACGTAAGCTGCTGCTTGAGCTCAACAGCATGGGGCTGCCGACGGCGGGCGAGTTTCTGGATATGATCACGCCGCAATACCTGGCGGATCTGATGTGCTGGGGGGCCATCGGCGCCCGTACTACCGAGTCTCAGGTCCACCGAGAGTTGGCGTCCGGTTTGTCTTGCCCAGTGGGCTTTAAGAATGGCACCGACGGCAACATCAAGATCGCCTTGGATGCGATCCGTTCAGCCAGCGCCTCGCACCACTTCCTGTCGGTAACCAAATACGGTCACTCCGCCATTGTTGAAACCGCTGGGAATCCGGATTGTCACATCATCTTGCGCGGCGGCGATAAAGGACCAAACTACAGCGCTGAGCACGTTGCGCCGGTGGTGGCGGACATGGAGCGCGCCGGTGTGCGCGCTAACGTGATGATCGACTTCAGTCATGCCAACAGCGAGAAGCAGTTTCAGCGGCAGATGAATGTGGGTCAGGATGTGTGCGGCCAGATCGAGGGCGGTGATCGCGCCATCGTTGGCGTGATGATCGAGAGTCATCTCAATGAGGGGCGTCAGGATCTGGTCGACGGCAAGGCTCTGAATTACGGCCAGAGTATCACCGATGCCTGTATTGGCTGGGATGACAGCGAGAACGTGCTGGGCCAGCTAGCGCAAGCCGTTCTGGCCCGCCGTAAGGCTTGATACTGACCCCAGATACCGCTCCCCAATACAACCGCAGCGCCCAGATGCTGCGGTTGTCATGAAACTGACACCAAATATTCCCTCTCTTGCCGCAATCACCGGCTACCCTCGCGCCTTGCCCAGATCCCATAAAAAGACTGCCTATTAAAGGCGAGCAGGTGTTGTGATGTTTCATGCTTTCTTCTCTGGTTCGTTGTGCCTATTGCTTCCCCTGTTGAAGCAAACGTTCAAGTACACCATTGCGCTGCTGCTGTGTGCTGTTGTGCTCTATATGCCTTCATCGTTTGCCTTCGAGCCACGGGCACAGCCGTTGGTTAGGACCGTTTTGGTGGAGCCACAAGCTTGGGGGCAGCCACTGGAGTCTTTGGGTACGGTGTACGCCAATGAACAGGTGATGTTGGCGAATCGGGTGAATGGTTTTATTGAACAGGTTCACGTTGAACCTGGACAAAAAGTAGTTCCAGAACAGTTACTTTTCAGTCTTGAACGCGCTCAGGAGCAAGCCCGCCTAGTGGAGGCGCAAGTGCAACTCGATGATGCGCAGCGCCAGCTTGCCGAACTGTCTCGGTTGGCCAAACGCCAAGCTGTTTCCGCTTCAGCGTTGCAGGCTCAACAGGCTTTGGTCGAACAGTCTAAGGCCCAGCTCGATGCTGCTCAGGCGACCCTTAACAATTTCCGTGTACACGCTCCGTTTGGTGGGGTCATCGGGTTGGAATCTATCAGCCCTGGCCAGTATTTTCGTCGAGGATTTGATGTCTTATCCTTGACCAACTTAGACAGCTTGTACGTTGATTTCACATTGCCAAGTAAGTACTTGGGGCAGATCCAATTCGGCCAGTCGCTGGCGCTGAGCTTCGATGCTTATCCGGAGCAAGTTGTCACGACCGAGATCGCACTGATCGATCCTGTGGTTGATGCGCACAGCCGCAATGTACGGATCCGTACCCATTTGGCCAATCCTGATCACCGTCTGCGTCCGGGAATGTTGGCTCGAGTTAAGCTATTGGCTGATGAGCGAGAAGCAATAACCGTGCCCACGAGCAGTCTGTTTTATCGTGGTGCACAGGCCTTTGTGTTTGTCGTCGAACGGGAGCAAACAGCACGCCAAGTGGCGGTAGAAACGGGCCAAGTTATCGGTACCACAACGGCTATCGTGTCGGGCCTGGATCCGACACAGTGGGTGGTGAGCGAAGGGATCAACAAGGTGCGAGATGGCGGTAAAGTGCGGGTGCAGGAGCAAGGGTTGTGATCCTGTCAGAATTGTCGATCCGTCGGCCCGTGGTGGCGTGTGTGCTCAACCTGCTGCTTATCGTGTTTGGTGTGCTGGCTTTCAACACCCTAGCTCTGCGCGAGTATCCTGATGCTGCGCCACCCGAGGTGTCGATCCGGGCCAGTTATCCGGGAGCCTCTGCTGACATTATGGAGTCACGAGTCACCAAGGCGATTGAGGATCAATTGTCTGGGATCCGAGGTTTACAAACCATTGAGGCGAACAACACCGATGGACTGACTCGTATTGGCCTGGAGTTTTCTGCCGGGATCGACATCGATACAGCGGCCAACGATGTGCGTGACGCTGTGGCAAAAGCTCAGCGTCATCTACCTAGTGGTATGAACCCGCCAGTGGTGGCGAAGGCGAATGCCGATGGTGATCCGGTTATCAGCGTGGCCATAGGCTCTGACCGAATGTCGTTGGTGGCGCTGGGGGATCACATTCAGCGTCAGTTGCTCAACCCGCTGAGCTTGGTCGATGGGGTCAGCAGCGTTGAGTTGCGCGGTTATCATCCCTATGCGTTGCTGGTGCAGTTGGATCCAGCGGCGATGGCTTCTCGCGGTGTGACAGTCGCAGACATTGAACGGGCGTTGAGGCGAGAGAACATTGAGGCTCCGGCAGGAAACCTATCCGATCCCGGTCGGAGCTACAGTCTGCGCTTGCAGCGGGGTTACCAGAGTATCGATGATTATCGTAACCTGCCAGTGCGTCGTAATGTCGATGGCAGTACTCTGCTGTTGTCAGACGTTGCTCACATAGATACCGGCGCAGCGGACAGCAGTCAGTTCTTTCGGATCAACGGTCAGGATCAGATCCTGATGGAGTTCATCAAGCAATCTGACGCCAATACCCTGGAGGTGGTGAACAATATTAAGGCGGCGTTGGATCGGATCACCCCCTTTCTGCCGGAAGGCATGACGGTGACGCAGATCACGGATGCCTCTGTGTTTATTGATGATGCCATCGAGGAGGTGTTTACCACTTTATTGGTGGCAGCACTGCTTGTGGTTGCGGTGATCTACACTTTCCTTGGCAGCGCCCGGGCAACGCTTATCCCCGCGGTGAGTGTGCCGGTATCGCTTCTGGCAACCTTTGCTGTACTGGCCCTGTTTGGCTACTCCATCAACTTGATCACCTTGTTGGCGATGGTGCTGGCGGTGGGGTTGCTGGTGGATGATGCCATTGTGGTGCTTGAGAACATTCAAAGTCGTATCGAGCAGGGCGAGCTCCCGCTGGTGGCGGCCTATCGGGGCACCAAAGAGGTCGGCACCGCAATTATGGCGACCACGGCAGTGTTGGTGGCGGTATTCCTGCCGATCACCCTGATGGACGGAACTGCGGGTTTGTTGTTTCGCGAGTATGCGGTCACGCTAGCGGCCAGTGTGGTGATCTCCTGTTTTGTCGCGCTGACACTTGGGCCGGTTTTGGGTAGCCGCTTGCTCAGTGCAAATGTGCGGCCGGGCTGGCTGACGCGGCAGATAGGGCGAGGTCTGCTCGCCCTGGAGTTGGGTTATCGTCGCTTGTTGGCTTTGATGCTGCGCTTTGCTGTTGTTCCCGTGTTGGCGGTGATCTTGGCCATGACCTTTGTTGGACATGCTTATCAGTCGGTCCCGAAGGCGTTCGTCGATAGTGCCGACCAAGGGATCCTGCACGCATCATTGCGTGGTGCTGAAGGAACAGGAACAGCGGCCATGCTGCCATTGCTGAAAGAGGTGGAGGTACTTCTGGCCCCTTTGATGGAAGAGGATGGTCCCGTGGCGGCGATTGCGATCCGGACCCCGACCCTTCGGGGTGAGCACGAAGCCCGGATCGCCTTCGATTTACGCCACTGGGATCAGCGCAAGCAGAGCGTACATGAGATCGCGGCTGAGGTGCGACGTTTGCTGGCTCCGGTGGCGGCCCTGCAAACCCGCGTCATGGTGCCAGCAGCGATCTCCGGTAGATCGCAACCGCCGGTTCAATTGGTGATCGGCGGTGGCAGTTACGAGCAAATGGAACAATGGTCTTTGCGGCTGCTAGAGGCCGCTGAGACTAATTCATCTCTGGTCGGGCTAGACATCGACTACGAGCCAACCACACCGAGGATCGCCACTACCATCAAGCGTACCTATGCTCGCGAGTTGGGGATCCCTGTGTCCGAGATCGCCACGGCATTGGAGACGGTATTGGGGGGACGCAATATCACCACCTTTGTGGAGGATGGCGAGGAGTATGACGTTCATGTCCGCTCGGATCGGGGCGACTTTAATGCCATGGCGGAGCTGGCACGGATCCAACTGCGCAGCGATCAAGGCGAGATGATCTCACTCGATACCTTGGTGGATCTGGCCATCGAAGGTCAGCCTAGCCAACTGCGTCACTATAACCGAGCCAAGAGCATTACCCTATCCGCTAACCTTGCCGACGGTTACACCTTGGGTGAGGCACTGGATTTCCTTGAGCAGCAAGCCATTGCCGTATTACCTGAGCGAGCCACGGTGAATTACAAGGGAGAATCGCTGGAGTTCAAGCGGGCCAGCGGCTCAATGATCTTGCTGTTTTTGATGGCGCTGTTGGTGGTCTATCTCATTTTGGCGGCTCAGTTTGAGAGTTTTATTCACCCGTTGGTGATCCTCTTGACCGTGCCCCTCGCTCTGACCGGTGCGTTTGCCGGCATGCTGCTTACTGGACTGGTTCTGGATCTTTACGTGCAGATCGCTCTGATCATGTTGATCGGCCTGGCCACCAAGAATGGGATCCTTATCGTCGAGTTCATCAACCAATTGCGCGACAGAGGTGTGCCTTACCAACAGGCCATCATCGATGGTTCTTGCGCGCGGCTGCGGCCGGTATTGATGACCGCGCTCACCACCTTGGCCAGCTCCGTGCCGTTGATCTTGGCCAGCGGTGCGGGGGCTGAGTCGCGCAGCGCTATCGGTATTGTGATTTTCTCCGGTGTACTGGTGGCAACGGTCATGACGCTGGTGATTGCCCCTGGGATCTACCGCTTGTTGGCGATAAAAACCGGTTCTCCTGCAGCTCAAGGTCAACGTCTTGATGCGGCTTTGGATAAGGCGGCCAAGGTGTGATCTGTGGTGGGCTTACCAACCCTCTTAATGGAGCGTCTGGTCTGCGTTATTCGGTTTTATCTATTAACCCAATTGAAGGAACGCGTTGGTCAGCGGGAATAGCACACCGTATTATCTACCTATCGGTTAACAGCCGGCCATATAAAAGAATTTTTGGATTAAAAACAAATTAAATCGTATTCGGATTGGAGAGATATTATGGGTGTTTTAGTGGGTCGCAGTGCTCCGGATTTCACGGCAGCAGCAGTATTGGGTAACGGCGAAATTGTAGACAATTTCAATCTCGCGACTGCGATCAAAGGCAAACCAGCGGTGGTGTTCTTTTATCCTCTGGATTTTACCTTCGTATGCCCATCCGAATTGATTGCGTTCGACAAGCGTATTGAAGAGTTTAAGAGTCGTGGCGTTGAAGTGATTGGGGTCTCGATTGACTCTCAGTTTAGCCACAACGCATGGCGTAACACCAAGATCGAAGACGGCGGTATCGGCCAGGTTCGCTACCCACTGGTTGCCGACGTGAAGCATGAGATCTGTCAGGCGTACGACGTAGAGCACCCAGAGGCGGGCGTGGCATTTCGTGCCTCGTTCCTGATCGATAAAGCGGGGCTGGTACGCCATCAGGTCGTAAACGACCTGCCACTGGGCCGTAACGTTGACGAGATGCTGCGCATGATCGACGCGCTGCAGTTCCACGAAGATAACGGCGAAGTGTGCCCAGCTAATTGGGAAAAGGGTAAAAAGGGAATGGATGCATCGCCTGACGGCGTTGCTCGCTTCCTGTCCGAGAATGCTGACCAGCTTTAAGCTATCGCATTAAGAAAAGCCGCCCCTCGGGGCGGCTTTCTTGTGTTTGTTTTTCGTGAATGATTGGCAGCGCGGGGAGGATGTGCTAGCGCACCGCTCAGTGTTGGCGGCTGTGTTGCGGGGCTTTTGTGCTGACGCACGGTAGGTTTGCCGGGAGCGGCCCGGCGGCTTGATCTACCAAAAGAGCTGGGGCTCCGCCCTACACCCCTTTCGCGTTCTCGCCCTGAAGCTGTCCCGAGGATGAATTGATCAACAACGCCACTGTCAGGTCAAATCTGGAGTACTACAAATAATAGTTATGATTGGCGATTGTCCCCGTTTATATAATAGCTAAATCACTCTGGTCGACCAAAGTTCGACAGTGTGTTTCAAGATGTTTTTTATCTATGCTGTCAGTTTTTGGTTCCCAGCATAACTGCCTCATAATATTTATCATTATCTCTAAGTAATGAGCGCTCGTTTTTTGTTCCTGCCCTCCTCGAATCATTGGGTTCTGCAAAGAAACGACGCAGCCGCGTTGATAGCAAAAGAGTTGATGTCTCACGTCGTTACAGATTTTGTTATCAGACAACAATCCACCTTTAATCCGTGCATCGTCCCAAAGTTGCACATGCTGCGCATGTAAGAGAGCATAGCCACCTTCCATTTGCATCTTCAGCGCTGGCTCTGCATTTTCCCAAAGGCTACGGTTAGCAAGCATGAAATTGAGTCCATCACCTCTATCGTGATGTAAACTAAACATTATCAGAACCAAATTTACAGCCAAAATCTTTTCATAGTAGGAAAGATTACTCTGGCTTATCTCTTTTCGTAAGGCAATTGTCGCTTCTAAGCGCTCAAGGTAGAGCGAGATGAGCAAGCTCTCTTTACTAGAAAAGTGAGAATACAAAGAGCCGGCAGAGATATTGGCGGCTTTCGATATGTCACAAAGTCGAAACCCGATGATCCCTTGCTGTTGAATGATATTCTTGGTGATGGCTAACAAGTTGTGCCTAGTTTTATCTCTTTTCCGCTTCATCTGATCCCATCTTTAGTTGTTTCCGAGAATTTCTCAGCGCATTGTCAGTTCATTGTCAGTTCATTGTCAGTTCATTGTCACATGGGCAACTCATTGCCACCAATCAAATCCATATGATTCACCGTCAACCTCACAACATCAAAAGTCGAGCGGGAATAACTTCTCATTGGGGTCGTTATTCGTTGCGAGTGGGCTCACGGTTGCTTACTCGACTTTGGTCCTAAGTATTTAATAAATGCTAGGTCTCGTTTCAAAAACAAGCTCACAACTAACCTGTTCGGGACATCTAAAAAACGTTATAAAACGGGGAGATATCTGTGCATAAGCTTTCAACAGTTACTATCGCGACCTTGGCTATATTATCGTTCACTTCGGTAGGGGCTCTCGCAGCTGAAAAAAGTAGTATTGAAAAAGTACGTGGTATGGCGACCTTTTCAAAACAAAGCGATGCGATAGGCAGAGTTCAAATGAACAAGTATGGGCTTGCCCCTCTTACTGCCATCATTGAAATGCCCTCCTGGCGAGGCGGGATCAGCGATGTTTCAATCTTAGTGAAGGGTAAAGGGGATAACGGCGTTGATCTACGCTATGACGTCTCCCAATCGGAGATCCTGCATCACAGCGGGATCCCGGTATTTGGTCTCTATCCGGAACACCAAAATCAGGTTGAAGTATCATGGAAAGAGAACAACGAGGCGCACAGCCACACCTACACTATGCGCACTGGAGCAGTCTCATTTGTTCCTCTTGCCAACGGATGGGCTAACCATCCACAGGGCGAAGCGAAGATGGTGGCCGATGAGCGGTTCAAGGACCGACTCTACTTAGTTGATGGCTTTGGCGATGGCAGTTTAGCTGCCGTGGTATCACACAACAACCCAGGCGCACCTGGAGCGGGTCTATGGGATCGCTCACCAACCTTGATGATTTTTGATACCAATGGCGATCTACGCTGGTTTATGGATTATCAGAAATTCCGTGATGCCGAACACTATCGTAAGACCGGCTACGTCATGGGTGTGAAGCAAGTTGGCAAGGATCTGGTTTGGGGGGCAGGGCAAGCCTACCACCGCATGAGCCTGATGGGCGAGCACGTTTTTTCTCGTAGTTTGCCAGGCAACTACTCCGACTATTCCCACGATATTCACCACCGTCCCAACGGCAACATGCTGATGCGTGTTGCCAAAAAAGAATACCTCAATGATATGGGTGATATGGTAAGCACCATCCGGGATCATATCATCGAGGTCGATCCTAACGGCAAGGTAGTCCACGAGTGGGATCTGAACTCTATCTTGGACCCTTACCGTGATATCACATTGATGGGCCTAGATATGGGTGCAGTGTGTCTCAATGTGGACGAAGACCAGGCTAGCCAGACTGCCGACAAAGATCAGTTACGCTCCGCACCTTATGGCGACATACCTGGTGTAGGCACGGGCCGAAACTGGGCACATATTAACTCCGTCACTTACGACGAACTGGATGACTCCATCATCATTTCCGTCCGGCACCAGTCCGCCAATGTCAAGATAGGCAGGGACAACGAAGTGAAGTGGATCCTCTCCGCTCGCGGCGGCTGGAAGGGTGATCTCGCCAAGAAAGTCCTGCAGCCGGTGGACAGCAAAGGTCGCAAGATCGACTGTACCGAAGCAGGTAAGTGCCCGAATCCGGACGAGTTCGATTTCACTTGGACTCAGCACACCGCCTACATAGGTAAAGACTCCGGCAAGCGCCACTTCAACCTGTTCGTATTGGACAACGGTGACGGTCGCTTCAATGAGCAGCCGGTCATGGCAGAGGAGAAGTACACCCGTGGTGTCGAGTACAAGATCGATCAGAAGAAGATGACCGTCCAGCAAACTTGGCAGTACGGTAAAGAGCGGGGCTATGAGTTCCACTCTCCGGTTACCTCACTGACTCAATACAATAGCGACAAAGACTCCAACCTCATCGCATCCATGTCAACAGGGCTGTTCACTGGTAAAACCGTCGGCAAGGTGGTTGAAATCCCCCACGGAGAAGATGAACCAGCGGTTGAGATCTGGGTACATGGAAATGCACCAGGAACACCTGGATATAGAGCAAGCGTCATCATCCCCCCATTTGCTGATTGAATGAACAAGGGCCAATTATCTATTGCAATGCCGTTCGGATAAGCGTTGTCGCTTATATCTAAGCGGATAGCGACAAGGTATATAAAGGACCGGTCGTGGAAACACACGGTCCTTTCTTTTTGGCGGTAGGATAAAGATGCTTTACATCTGACCACATTTTCTTGAGCTTGCCACGTAGCTTTTGGAGCCGGTGTTGTTGATCAAGTAAATCAAGAGATAACTCAATTAAAAAATTGGTCATCAGACGGGTATGACTAAACATCAATGTTAATGAGCCTGTGTTGACTATGCCTTCACCAACTGTGATACGCACAACTTGCATTTTTATGAAGCTATACGGGTCGGCAAGTTTAATTTTCACGGAGTGGTTTTGACAGTTTTCGTTTCTTCGGTGTCACTCAGGGTAGTGCATCTTAGCGCATTTGTAGCCTTTTTGAACGAATTGTCTTGGCGTGTTTGCTCACAGTTTTACTAGCGCATCAGGGTTTAAATACAAGTTGCGTTAAGTAAGTATTAAAACAAAATTGGGAGGTGTGAGGCACCTCACCTTGTACATATTGGAGGAATATATGTTTCGCTATGGATTGGCTTTACCTGCCGTATTACTCGCGCTTTCGCCTGTTGCGGTAAATGCTACCGAAGGTAGTGCTGCGTTAAAAACTCGATTCCAGTATTACGATTATGGCTATTCTAAAAGTAGAGACTTCAAGGAAGCGCCATTAAACCTTGAGTTTCAATACCGCTCAGGTATGTATGACGACTGGATAGGTCTCGATTTTCATGCATATACTACCTCGATGGTTAAAGGTCTGAGCAACAAGGATGATGAGCTTGGTTATACTGGTGGTAACATTCATCCAGATGGTGATACGATATCCAATATTGGTGTTTTCTATCTAAAAACCCAATTTGATGTCGGTGACGGTAAATTACGTATCGGAGCCGGTAAAAATAGGCGTTGGTATCGTCTTTATAATGAGCAGCTAATTCGAGTAAACAATAGCGCCACCCGCGGGATTGATTTCGACTATAAAAGAGGCAATGCCCACTACTATGGCATGATGGTAGATAGGTTTCAGGACAAAACATCCGGTGATTATTTAGATCATTTCTATGGCCTTGATGGTGAGGAGCTCAAGTTTGTTGGCTTGCTGGGTACCAAAGGCAACTTGGGAGGTTTTAATTATACCTTTGAGTATATGAATTCCTATGAGTTCCTACAGCGCAGTTTCTACTCCTTGGATCATGATGTATCCGCGATATCAACCAACGTACAATTGAGTGGAGTTAATATATTTGGCGCGGGTGAACACTTCGACCTTGAGAATTACGAATCCGGTTATGTTGCCTTAACGAGTCTGACAACGTTCGATACGGGAACGAAGTTGAAATTCTCTGGATACCAAGTATACGGGGGTGACATGTATCAACTCCATGCTCGAGGAGGTTCCAGTTCACGGTCGATGTCGCATCATGCGGCGCCGGGCGGTGAGGTTCCGATGTTTGAGGATGAAAGAGTATTCTATGCACATATAAATCAGGATTTTAGTAATATCCTGTGGCCCGGCCTGTCAGGCTGGATACAAGGTATGTGGAGTCATAATGCAGAAGGGTTTGATGATTACAAACGCCGCGAGGTTGTGAGTCGAATCACTCAGGATTTCGGCAAGCTGAACCCTGCCCTGAAGGGTTTGAGTATCAATTATTTCCGTCAGTATCAATATGTCGGTGGTGAAGATAACGGCTATCGTGACGGTAAAGTCAGTAATCTCGGATTCTTTGAGGATTACAAACTTAATAGAATCACTCTGGATTATACCATCCAGTTTTAGATAAAACATTATATCGGCGTAATTTAGGCCTGAAAAGGCAATCTAAGTAAGGTTGCCTTTATCTTAACAACTTAGAGCTTTGCTTAAATAACAATAATGACTTGGAGTTCTTGATGGTAAGGCGAGTTTTACCCTTTTTTTTGTTTGTGTTGATTGGTGCCCCTTTTGAAGGAAATGCTACCGAGGGTACGGTGGCTCTAAAAACTCGTGCACAGTATTATGATTTTAATTATAGCGAATCGCGCAATTTTAGAGAGGCCCCCTATAATTTGGAGTTCCAATATCGCTCTAAGATGTACGGTGACTGGTTAGGGCTCGATTTTCATGCTTACACGACAGGTCTTGCCAAAGGCTTGAGTAGCAAAGATGATGAAAGAGGGTATGTGGGTAAAAATTTGGAGAGCGATGGTGAAACGCTCTCCAACATCGGTGTGTTCTATTTGAAGACTCAATTTGATCTTGGCGATGGTAAATTACGCATGGGTGCTGGTAAAAACCGGAGGTTTTACAAACTCTATGGTGAGGATCCCATTCGAGTTGTTAATAGTGCAAGTCGTGCCATTGACCTAGATTATCAAATTGGCGGATCACATTATTATGGGATGGTCATGGATAAATTCCAGGGATATTCTTCAGGGGATTATCTGAATTATATGTATGGGCATGACGATACCAAGATCTCGCTATTAGCCTTGCTAGGAAGCAAAGGCAAGTTTAAAGAGCTGGATTACCAGTTCGAATACTCTAACGCTTTAGATTTCTTACAGCGGAGTTACTTTTCATTAGGCTATGATATCCCTTCGATGTCGAGTACTGTTCAGTTAACTGGGGTCAATGTTTTCGGTGCCGGGGATAAATTTACTTTAGAGAATGTGGATTCAGGTTATGTGGCTATCACGACTCGGACGGAGCTTAGTGCGACAACCAAGTTGAAGATGTCCGCCTACCAAGTCTATGGTGGCGATATGTACCAGTTTAATGGCCAGATTGGTTCAACAGCTCGAGTGATGAGCCACCATACGATCTTGGCGGGTGATGTGCCATTATTTGAAGATGAAAGGGCCTATTTTGTCAATCTTCATCAAGACTTCAGTCATGTATTTTGGCCTGGTTTATCTGGATATATTCAAGGGATGTGGAGTGAAAATGCAAAAGGGTTTGACGATTATAATCGATGGGAAGTAGTTAGTCAGGTCTCACAAGATTTTAGTCAATGGGTGCCAGCCCTGAAGGGACTTAAGTTGTCCTATTGGATCCAATATCATCGGGTTAACGGGCAAGATAACGGCTATCGAGATGATAAGGTTAGCAACCTTTATCTTTTTGAAGATATGACATTTAATAAATTTACCTTAGATTATACAATTCATTTCTAGTTATGTTACCAAGGGTTAGGGCGCATGAAATATGCCCTAACCGATGCGCCTAATATTATTTGTGTAATCTATATGAAATACTGATTTACTTACCAAACATTTATAGATAAATACTAAGGAAAGTACATGAAAGGTTTAAAGCTCTCAGTTCTTACTCTGGCTATCTCTACGCCATTGATGCTTTCAGCAGCCTCTATCCCGCCGGCACCCGCCGCCGGTGAACTGGGCCGTGTCGTCCACAATCCATACAACTATGCACCACTGTCGGCCGTGATCGAAACCGCCAATAAAAACGTCTCCGACGTCAAGGTGACGGTCAAGGGCAAAGGTGCAAAAGGCATAGACATCAGCTACGAGGTCGGACCCAAGTCGCTATTAACCCATGATGGCATTCCTGTGGTTGGTATGTACGCCAACTTCCGTAACACCGTCGAAGTCAGCTATAAGCTCGATGGTAAGTCAACCCACGAAACCTACACCATTCAAACGCCGGCAATCAGTGATATTGCCATCGACAACCGCAGCCTGGGCAACCTTCAGGCCGTGGAGGTAAAAACCGTTGCACCGGGCTTTGAAGATCGCCTCTATATGGTCAACTCATTCACCTACAACCCCAATGGTGCCGACCTCGCATGGCGCGACGGTACCGGCGCCGCTAACTTTGATTTGGCCCCCAATGTCTACATCATCGATACTCAGGGTGAATACCGCTGGTGGCTGGATCAAAGCTCAATGTACGACATCAACGGCCGTGATATTGACAAGCGCGGCTCGCTAATGGGGATCCGCCCCACCGAGCGTGGCAGTTACACGTTTGTTCGGGGCCAAAAACTGTTTGAGATGGATCTGACCGGCCGTATGGCCCGCGATGAAAGATTGCCTCGTGGTTATCAGGACGCCACTCACGAAGCCGTAGAGATGCCCAATGGTGATGTGTTAGTTCGTGCCGCCAAGCGCAACTATCTGCGCCCCGATGGCACCATCGTTCACACGGTACGAGACCATATCCTGCAGATCGACCCCAAAGGCCAACTGGTTGATGTCTGGGATCTCAACACCATCCTGGACCCCATGCGTGATGATTTCTTAGTCAGCATGGACGCTGGCGCAGTGTGCATGAACGTTGATACTGAGCAGGAAGGACAGACTGTTAAGGTTGAGCCTGACGCCCCTTATGGTGATATCCCCGGTGTCGGTACTGGCCGTAACTGGGCCCACGTTAACTCCATCGCCTATGACGAGAAAGACGACAGCATCATCATCAGCTCGCGTCACCAGTCTGCCGTCATCAAGATCGGACGTAATAAGGAAGTAACCTGGATCATCGCCGCCCGCGCCGGCTGGAATGACGAACTCGCCAGCAAGGTTCTGCAGCCGGTCAATAGCAAAGGCAAGAAGATCAACTGTACCGAAAACGGAAAATGCGAAGATAATTTCGACTTTACCTGGAGCCAGCACACCGCTTGGATCTCCTCGAAAGGCACCATTACCGTCTTGGATAATGGTGAAGCTCGACATATGGAGCAACCCGCACTGCCTAGCATGAAGTACACCCGCTTCGTTGAGTACAAGGTCAATGAGAAGCAAGGCACGGTTGAGCAAGTTTGGGAATACGGTAAGGAACGTGGTTACGATTGGTACAGCCCAATCACTTCCGTCACCGAGTATCGTCCGGAAACCGATACCATGTTTGGCTTTGGAGGCTCCATTGAGATCTTCAATCCAGAGCAAGGGACTCGAGGTAGGATCAATGAGATCGACTACAAAACCAAAGAGGTGAAGGTCGAGATCGATGTGTTTAATACCAAACCACACACACCGCACTACCGATCTCTCATTGTTGAGCCCAACAAGATGTTTAGTGAATAAGCCTAAAACATTATAAGATGGCAGCACAAATGTGCTGCTATCTTATTTTTTTTGCGGAAAAGCGCAAGATAAGTTTATTGGTTGGGCATATTGTGAATGCATAAACAATTATAACTGGATACAGTAATGGCCATAAGATTAAAAATACGTAACTCGAGATAGTCAAAGCTGCTCGCAGGGTTATTTCCGAAAATGGATTGTGTCTTTTCATTTTAAGGGTGTTGCCAATGAGGCGAAGATAAGCACCAGTACCCTACGGCGCTGTTTTAAGGAACTGTTGATCACGTCAGCATCCCTTCTTCGAGCCATGCTCTGGATGTTTCAAGTTTCCGCTGAGTCACAATACGCCACCAACCGAGGTAGTTACTTAAGTACTCAGTACCT